>NZ_JAUBPI010000117.1:0-16763 GCF_036700645.1 Microcoleus sp. S36b_A4
ATCTAGGGAGTAGGGTTTCATTTTTCTCTTTCTTACCACCTCTAATATTGTACCTAATCGTTAAGCAAAGTGCTGTATCACAACCAGAGATTATCAAATAAAAATCAGGTTTGAACCTAGGATATTGAATTTTGTTCCCGGTTTATGCCTCTATTCTCTCTCTTTTCTCTGCGCCCTCTGCGGTTAGAAAAAAAATCTTATTTACAAACGAAATAGGATTGCTATCTAAAAGCCCGATCGCACTTTTGCGCCTTGTAACCCTGTTCACCCCCAAACATATGCGTTAACCTAGTTGACTACAACTTGTACCGCACTCCCCAACTAAATTCATGCTTCCCCGCATCAAAGAATTAGCCGCCACCCTAGCACCCCGCTTAATCGAAATTCGCCGCCACATCCACTCGCACCCCGAACTCAGCGGCCAAGAATATCAAACCGCCGCCTACGTAGCCGGAGTTCTCGCATCCAGCGGAGTCCGCGCGATCGAAGGAATCGGCAAAACAGGAGTGCTCGGCGAACTCAAAGGCAACAGCAGCGAGTCCCGCTGGCTGGCAATTCGCACCGATATGGACGCTTTGCCGATTCAAGAACGCACTAACTTAGAATTTGCCTCCCGCAACGAGGGAGTGATGCACGCCTGCGGCCACGACATCCACACCACCGTCGGTTTGGGCGCAGCAATGATATTGTCTCAGCTAGGGGAAAAACTGCCCGGTCACGTCCGCTTCTTGTTTCAGCCGGCGGAAGAGATTGCCCAAGGTGCTCAATGGATGATTAAAGATGGGGCGATGCAAGATGTTGACGGCATCCTCGGAGTGCACGTTTTTCCGACCATTCCCGGCGGTTGCATCGGTATCCGCCACGGGGCACTGACGGCGGCGGCAGATGACATAGAATTGATTGTGATGGGCGAATCCGGCCACGGTGCGCGTCCCCACGAGGCGATCGACGCAATTTGGATTGCTTCTCAGATAATTACCACTTTGCAGCAGGCAATTAGCCGCACGCAAAATCCTTTGAGACCACTGGTTTTGACGATCGGGCAAATTAACGGCGGACGAGCGCCGAACGTGATTGCCGATCGAGTAAAATTACTGGGAACCGTGCGATCGCTCCATCCGGAAACCCACGAAAAACTGCCGGCTTGGATCGAACAAATTGTTTCCAGCGTCTGCGCGACATACGGCGCTAAGTACGAACTCACCTACAAGCGCGGCGTGCCCGGAGTCCAAAACGACCCAAAACTCACGCAATTAGTCGAAAGTGCGGCTTTAGAAGCTTTAGGTCGATCGCGCGTCCAGATTTTACCAGAACCATCTCTCGGCGCGGAAGATTTTTCGATGTACTTAGAACACGCACCGGGAACCATGTTTCGCTTAGGAGTGGGACTGACTGACAAACCGAACTATCCCCTCCATCACCCGCAATTTGAGGTCGATGAAGCAGCTATCGTGACGGGCGCTGTCACCTTGGCCTATGCCGCCTACCAATATTGGAAACACCAAGTAAGTAGGTAAATTCGCTTTCCTTCAATTACCCACAATCAGATTGTGGGGTGGGTAATGGCTCAAAATTGCTTGATGTAAAGTTTATTTGCGCCTACTTAATTAACAGAATTCTGGCAACCAAACCACCTTATCTTCCGGAATCCCGCTCTAGCAGCCGCCAAATGTGCTAACGTACAATCAAAAATCCCCCAATTTCAACTATCGCGAGACAGATAACCGTGTTCGCTCAAGCACCTCCAACTCCCAATTACAAATGGTTTAGCTGCATATCTAGGACTGTTTTCACCGCATTGTGCCTGTTGCCCATTTTCAGCGCTGCGGGATACGCCCAAACTCCCCAAAATAGACCCATCAAAATCGGCGTAGTGCAGCGGTTTGGCACGAAAGCAACCGACAAACTGACCCTGAAAGCATTACCGGGCGACAGCTTAACATTGAGTTACAAAACTCCTCAAGGGATAGAAACCAAAACTGCTGCTAGCGTCAAGTTAGAAATAGCCCCGAAACCGCTGGAAACGCCCTTAGTAGAAGAACGAGTGGTACTAAGTTCTCACCGCAGTTTCGAGAGTGCGGAAGACAGTGCCAATCAGTGGCGCGCCCAGGGAATTGAAGTAGAAATTGCTCAACCTTTGCGCTGGCAAGTTTGGGCGAAAAGAGATGTTTATAACTCTCCTTTGGTGCGGCGCTGGCTGTTGCAAAGTTTGCAAGCCCAAGGGAACACAACAGCTTTTTTGGATTCCAAAGTTTTTAAACAAGTACCCCAGGCATTTTGGGTTTTAAACGGCTTTCGCTTCAACCGCAATGAGTTGGATGTGACGGCGGGGAAAAATGTGATTGAGGTATTGGAACAAACTACCCAAGAGGCGACAGCTATTGAACCCGAAAAATCTATTCAACAAACTCGCCGTTATGGCGGCAGTTTGCACCTGCAAAAAAATTCTTACGGCACTTATACTTTGGTGAATAAGGTGCTGACGGAAACTTATTTGCGGGGTGTTGTTCCTCACGAAATAGGTGCTTTTTCGCCTTACGCTGCGATTGTCGCTCAAACTATTTTGGCGAGAACCTACGCCCTGAGAAATTTGCGCCGGTTTGCTGTGGATAATTATGAGTTATGCGCTGATGTTAACTGCCAAGTTTATCACGGTTTAACCGAGGTTTACCCGCAAAGTGATAAGGCGATCGCCCAAACGAGCGGTTTGGTGCTAACTTACGAAAATCAGCTAGTAGACGCCCTCTATTCCGCGTCTAGCGGCGGCGTGACAGCCTCTTTTAACGATGTGTGGCAGGGCGCGGAACGTCCATATTTGCGATCGATCGTCGATTCGCCCAATAATGTCTGGGATTTGTCCAAGCAGAGTTTGTCTGACGAAAACAATTTCCGCCGCTTTATCAGTTTGCAAAAAGGGTTTAATGAGGAAAAAGAAGACACATTTCGGTGGCGCGAACCCGCTTCTTTGACCGCGATTGGTGGATTTCTCAAACAGTATCTTCAGAAGAAACAGCACCCGCTGGCTAATTTTAAAACTGTCACTCAGGTGGAAGTGGTGGAAAGGTCGCCCGCAGGTCGAGTTTTGAAAATGAAGGTTCAAACTGACTTGGGCCCCATCGATATCGACAAAGACGAGATTCGCAATGCTTTTTACCCGCCGATTAGCACGCTTTTTTACCTCGAACCAATTTACAATCCAGACAAAACTCTCAACGGTTATGCTTTTGTCGGAGGCGGCTTCGGACACGGGGTGGGAATGAGTCAGACTGGTTCTTACAATTTGGCTAATTTGGGCTGGAATGGATCTCGAATTCTGGGCTTTTATTTTCCCGGCGCTCAAGTTGTACCACTCAGCGATGCGATTACATTTTGGCGCGAATAGTCAATCGCACTCTGCCTAAAACTTGGCGATTTAAATCATCGCCACTACACAAACAAAGCCCGCCTTTGCGGACTAAATATCAGCCGTAAAACTTTTAGATTTTAGACTTGGGATTCTAGATTGGTTTCACAGTTAATCTAAAATCTGCCATCTAAAATCTAAAATTATTTGGTCAGCTATCTGCTCAAACGGCTAGGAATTCCTAGCTGGGAGTGACAGACTGCTGGCGGCTGTGTTGCAATGTTAGACACAGAAACCCGGTTTCTTAACATAATTGGGCTATTTCAGCTTAATTCTGGAAACGAGAAACCGGGTTTCTTAGGGTATCACGCAGAGCGTCCTTTCTTAGTAGAGCGATTCTTCTTGGTGAGTTTCGATCGTACAGTCAGACTTGGGATAGGCGACGCAGGTGAGGACAAATCCAGCCTCGATTTGGTCGTCGTCCAAGAAAGATTGGTCGGATTGGTCAATTTCGCCTTTGGTGATTTTGCCGGCGCAGGTGGAGCAAGCTCCAGCGCGGCAAGAGTACGGGAGGTCGAGTCCTGCTTCTTCTGCAGCATCAAGAATGTAAGTATCGTCATCAACGTCAATGGTCTGGTTAATTCCTTCGGCTTCGCTGATGAGGGTAACTTTGTAAGTTGCCATGCACTAAATCCTCTCAAAAATTCAACAAGATTGATAATTTTTCCTAATGCAACCTTCAAGGCTCTATTAGCTTTGAGGTTAGGTCTTAGGTTCGTTCCCTCTATGATAGTAGGGGATAGAAGGGAGGTTGACACACTTATTTACAAAACATTTGAATGGGATTAGTTATAACTTTTTCTAATTTCATCTTGATTACTTATACCTATCTTGGGTTCAGCCTTGTGATACTGTTGCCGCAAGACTTGCGCTAAATAATCCGGTTTCTAGGAAAAATCCTGTTTTGAGCCCTACAGCACAAAAATCGGGTTGTTGGTATGCGGTGTGTCGATGGAGTTTCCGCAAGACTTGCTGCAAGGCAAGTCCCAGCAGGCGCTGAAATGTATAGTTAGATCGCATCAAGGCTTGGGTGTTGAAGGCTCGATCGAATCAATCGCACCACAACCACAGCTTAAAATCGGGGCCATAGAATCCTAAAGCCCTGCACCGCAAGTCTATAACTATCTAAAATCTTAAATCTCAAATCCCATGACTAATATTGATACTCGCTCTGGTTTTTCGGTTAATTCTCCAATTCGCGTGGGGATTGTGGGTACTGGTTTTGCCGCTAAGTTGAGGGCCGAGACAATTCAAGCTGATGGGCGATCGCACTTGGTAGCGGTTGCGGGCCACACCCCGGAGAAAACCGCAGAATTTTGTCAAGGCTTCGGGGCAGAAGCTGCGGTTTCCTGGCGCAAGCTGGTAGAAAGAGACGATTTAGATTTGGTGATTGTCTGTACGGTGAATCGGGATCACGGGGCGATCGTCCTGGCGGCGCTAGAAAATGAGAAGCACGTTGTGGTGGAATATCCTCTATCTTTAGACGTATCTGAAGCAGAAAGGGCGATCAAACTTGCCGCCCAAAAGCAAAAACTCCTCCACATCGAACACATCGAACTGCTAGGCGGGTTGCACTCCTCAATCAAAGAATCTTTGCCCTTAATCGGTAAAGTTTTTTACGCCCGCTACATTACTATGAGTCCTCAACATCCAGCCCCGCAGCGGTGGACTTATCAACATTCCCTCTTTGGCTTTCCGTTAGTTGGTGCAATTTCGCGACTGCACCGATTTACTGATTTGTTCGGGGAAGTGGCAAGCGTTAACTGTCAAGCTCAATTTTGGGAAAGTCAGCCGGATTTCTACAAAGCTTGTTTGTGCAATGCACAGTTGCGCTTTGCCAATGACCTTGTCGCTGAAGCTGTTTATGGAAAAGGAGAGACTTTTTGGCAGTCTGAAAACATTTTTACCATCTACGGAGAAGCAGGAACGCTGGTTTTCACTCCCGAATCCGGTCAATTAATTCAGGGAGAAAATCGGCGCAACCTCAAAGTAGGAACGCGGCGCGGCTTGTTTGCCAAAGACACCAATATGGTGTTGGAATATTTGTCAAACGGTACGCCTTTGTACGTAAATAATGCCAGTAGTTTGTACGCTTTGAAGGTGGCAGATGCTGCGAGGCGATCGAGTGAGACTGGGCAAAATATAGCGATTAGTAATTTACCATCGGACATGATAAATTTGCAGTAATGAATTCAGTCCTCCGTTGATGCTTTTAGTCAATTAGGATTCTTCATGCTTACTACGAACAACTTTTATTTATGTGCGATACTAATATATCGAGGTTGATTTCTTACTCGCTCGATCCAAGTTTGAATTGCCGGAAATCTAGTTAAATCAAATCCGCCCTCGCCCGCAACGTGAGTGTAAGCAAATAAACCGATGTCAGCAATAGTATAGCGATCGCCAACAAAAAAAGCATGGTTTGCTAAATGCTGTTCCATCACCCCCAAAGCAGCATAGCCCGGTGCTTGTTTTTGTTTGAGTGCTTCTCGATATTCCTCAGCTTTTCCGGTGATATACCAAAAACGAGAAGTAGCAATAAAAGGTTCGTGGCTGTACTGTTCAAAAAATAACCACTGCATGACTTGAGCGCGTTCAAATTTATCAGTGGGGAAAAACTCCGTTGTTTCGCTCAAGTAAAACATAATCGCATTCGATTCAAACAGAAAAATATCCGGTTCTATTTCTAACACAGGAATACGCCCGTTAGGATTTTTGATCAAAAATTCATGGGTTCGACTTTCTCGTTTTATAATATCAATTTCTAGTCGCTCGAAGGGAATATTAAGCTGAGTTAAAAGCAAGCGGATTTTGTAGCAATTCCCAGAAGGAGAATATTCGTAAAGTTTCAACATGAGTATTTTTTATATACCACAAAGAACACTGAACACGCAAAGTAAAAAAAGCAAAAAAAGCAACAGAAGTTCACAACTTATTATTGTTGTAGCATTTGGGGGTAAGAGCAGCATTGCTACGTTCAGAAGTAATATGGGTTAGGTGCAACCCAGAGCACCCTAAATTCATCAATATTGGAGAATCAATGAAATTATACGGGAAAAATCCTCCCTTAAATAGCGTTAGGGAAGGGGCACGGAAATGGAAGATGAGCTTCATTGACACTCCCTGTGCTGAAGCAACAGGGATTCTAAAGAAACTACCAAAAGGTAATTCTTGAAGGCGCTGTCAAAACACCCCTACAAACTCCGTCAAGGTCAAGCCCCAACATCGTCTCTACTTTTCTCAAAATATTCGCTGAGGCGTTGCAGTCAGCATTGATGTACCAATTTTTCGCACTCGTCCGGTACAAACCGCGCTTTACTCGTCTACCAGTTTCCTTCCACCCATCGGGTTTTTCACCAATTTTAGGTAGAAAATCACGGTCTACAAATGATACTTTAGACGTGTAACTTTCCTCAGTTTCGACAAATTTAATGCCGTATTGTTCGCAGAGTTGAGCAATAGGGTTTTTTAGTCGTGCCGTAGGAATTTGAACAAACTGCTGATTGGTTTTTTTGCCCATATTGGCAGAATCTTTCTGCCTTTTGTTCCACCCAAAAACGATAACACCGATTCCGTTTTTGATACAGTGATTGACAACTAAACGAGCTGATTTATTTACGGCGTCGCGTATTCGACGGTTCCGCTTTTCAGTCAATCGCGCTAATTGACGCGACCAAAAACCATTATGCTTGCCCTCCATCAAAGTTGCTACCCGCTTGTTATACCACTGATTGACCGACTTCAAATGCTTGCCGTCAATGATAAAGCTTGTCCCTGAGTTGCTGACACAAGTAAGCCAATTACCAATACCGTGATCGATACCTAAAGCTTTTTGACTGTCTGTAACAGTTTGAAAGCTGACCGTTTTGTAAACAAACTCGGCGTAAAAACAGCCATTTCTGGGGAGAATTCTAATTTCTCTAATATCGGCATAGTCTAAGTTAGTAGGCATGGGGATTTGAAAGTTTTTCAGTCCAAACCAAGTTGTTACTTTTTGACCCAAAGGAATTGAAACTTGACCGTCAACCAACTTTTTTCCACGCGCTTGTTTCGGATAAGCGATTAGATGAAATCCACCGGTAATGCGGTAGCCAGGAAACTTTGGCTTGTTTTCGAGTTTGCCCTCCCAAAACAATTTAATTAGTTCTTTGAAAGATTTTACTGATTCACCAACAGCACCGCAGGTCTGCTGAGCAGCTTGAGCGCATAAAGCCCCGTAATGAGGATGGCGCTTTAATGCGTTGATTACATCAAATGGACGGACACAGATGCGAGCTTTAAAATATATTTGGCGAGCGTAGTAAACCGCACAATTATGCAGCTTGTTCGATTCTTGGCAAATATATTCTAGAACTGCCCGGAGTTCTTTGTCAGGCTTGAGCAGGATTTGTTGACACCCAAACATTGATATATTTTTTTTTAATATATTGATTGTACACGACTATTTAACGGAGTCAATACCTCCACTAAAATTGTCAAAAAATATATCTAATAACAGAGAAAGAATATAAAACACTGGTAGCCTAAAGGCTACAACTGCGTTTCATCCCCGGCTTAAAAGACCGGGGTTCTCACGCGACGCGCTATAGTGGTATAAAAGTAATGATGGCGATGGAGCTCGCCGAAACCGCCCTGCGTTATTAATAATCTTCATAACGTTTAAAAGGCTGATGGCTCCTACTGTTCCGACTTGTGGCGGAAGGGTAGGATGGTGCGGATGCCTCGATCGATCTTTCCCCTACAAGTCACGTTTATCCATTCAGCTTCAAGGTGGCGTGATGTTAGAAAGTATGATCTGGATTTTATTAATGGGCTTTTTTGTCGGGCAGATTGCTCGACGGCTGAAAGCTCCAGCACTCGTAGGTATGGTGCTGGTGGGCATTTTATTAGGCCCGCAACTGGGGAATGTCATTAGCCCAGAGGTTTTGGCCGCTGCGAATTCCCTTCGCACCATTGCCGTGATGGTGATTTTGATGAAGGCGGGATTAGGACTAGATCGCGAAAAACTATCCCAACAGGGAACCGTGGCGCTGCGATTAGGCTTTCTGCCAGCAGCTTGCGAGGCCATCGCCATTGCTGTCGCCGCGATGTGGTTACTTCAGTTTGATTTTTTGACGGGGCTACTGCTAGGGTGCATCATTGGCGCGGAATCTCCAGCAGTAATTGTTCCCGGAATGCTTCGGTTAAAAAGTCTAGGTTGGGGAGTAAAAAAAGGAATTCCCGATGCTATTCTGACGGGAAGTGCCTTGTCAGATGTATTGCTGTTGCTGGTGTTTAGCCTACTGCTAGCTTTTCTGTCCCAAGGGAAAGCTACAGCCATTACCTTACTGAGAGGAATCACCCTCAGCCCTCTGCAATTGCTGCCATTTCAAATCATCATCCAAATTACCTTGGGGGTGCTGTTGGGATGGGTGACTGCTCGAATTTTGGTGTCACTATTAGTCAACCAAAACTGGACTCAAACTGCGGTTCAGGACTCCCTAGTGGCTGCTGGCTTTGCCCTAGGGCTGGTAGTATCAGCCGAACATATTCCGGTTTTCTCTGGCTATTTAGCTGTCATGGCGGCGGGGTTTTTCCTGATAGAGTTGGATGCGCCTTTAGCACGAAGATTGCGGGGTGGCTTTGACAGTTTGTGGACGATCGCCGAAATTATTTTGTTTGTGCTGCTGGGAGCCAGTATTCAACTTAATGTATTAGGCAATACCTTGCTGGTTGGTCTGTTGGTGTTGGCGATCGGGACTCTGATTGGGCGATCGCTCGGTTGGTATCTTTCCACTTTAGGTAGTAATTGGACTGGGAAAGAACGGCTGTTTTTGCTAGCAGGAAATTCCGCTAAGGCAACGGTACAGGCGGCGATTGGGGCGATTCCCCTAGCTCAGGGCATTGCTGGTGGCGAGACGATTTTGGCGATCGCAGCCCTCTCAATTTTAGTAACAGCTCCCTTGGGTGCTTGGGCAATTCCCACTTTTGCCCCCAAACTATTAGAAAAAGGCGAAGTAGACCCGACAAAAGTAGCTATTTCCGGTCGTCCAGTTTTTCTCGCCGCAGTAGACGCTTCCCCCCTAACAACAGATGTTTTAACTAAAGCTGCAGACTTAGCTCGGCGCAGTGATGGGGATGTGATTGTTTTGTATGTAGACAATGTGGGATCTCAAAGCACAAACTTACAATTACAAAAACAAGCACAACGAATATTATCAGATATTCGCTATGAGTTCCTGAGTCTTTCTGGTACAGTTCCAGAGGAGATTATCCGCGTGGCGCAAGCTCGGCAAGTGGCATATATTGCGATCGGGAAACGAGGGCATCAACCTTGGGAACAAGTGCTAGTAGGTTCAGTTTCTCAAGCCGTCTTAGAAAGCAGTCCTATTCCTGTCATCTTGGTAGAATCTAGTTACAAGTAATACCAAGTATGGGTTTTATATCCCCTTGATCCTCTTCTCCCCTCTCTGTGTCCTCTGTGCCCTCTGCGGTTCATAATCAAGGCGGTAATTAACGCAGATTTTGGCTCGCTCGCAACGAGCCTAACTTTACCCCAAAGAATCATTTCTTATGAAACGTCTCCCTCAATTTGAGCAGTTCACCATCATTCCGCAACTCAGCAAGTGGTTCATTATTTCTTGTATAGTTGGTATGCTTTCCGGTCTTGGTTCCGCCGCTCTCCTCGCATCTTTAGAATGGGCAACCAATTGGCGAGAATCTCATTTATGGGCGATCGCCTTACTACCCCTAGGTGGATTCTTCAGCGGTTGGATTTATCATAAATATGGCAAAAAAGTTGAAGCCGGAAATAATCTTTTACTCGAAGAGATTCATCATCCCCAAAGTATTATTCCCTTACGAATGGCTCCTATGGTGCTGTTAGGGACAGATTTAACCCATTTATTTGGAGGTTCAGCAGGTCGGGAAGGGACAGCCCTACAAATTGCGGCATCTCTTGCCGATCAGTTGACTAAAATATTCCACTTTAAACCCAGAGATCGCCGAATTTTATTAATGGCGGGGATTAGTGGAGGATTTGCTTCGGTTTTTGGAACTCCCTTAGCTGGAACTATCTTTGGTTTAGAAGTTTTAGCGATTGGTACGATTAAGCATAATGCTCTTTTTCCCTGTTTAGTTGCAGCAGTTGTGGGCGATCACATTACCCTAAATCTGGGGTTGCATCACACCGCATACCGCCACGCTCCGCTTGTACCAATGATAACTCCAATAGGGCTAATTTCTGCAATTATAGCTGGCATAATTTTCGGCATTGTAGCGATGATTTTTGCGAAACTAACTCATCAAATTAGCCACTTCTTTAAAGCCCAGATATCCTACCCTCCTTTACGTCCGGCAATTGGCGGTGTTATTGTGGCCTTGACTGTTGGGGCGATCGGCTCAACTAAGTATATTGGTCTTGGTATTCCTACCATTGTCGATGCGTTTTATACTCAGTTACCACCTTGGGATTTTGCGGCAAAAATAGGTTTAACGGCGTTGACATTAGGGGCTGGTTTTAAGGGCGGTGAAGTTACTCCTCTATTTTTTATTGGCGCCACATTAGGTAATGCTTTGTCATTAATCTTGGCATTACCAGCACCTTTATTAGCGGGCATGGGATTTGTGGCAGTTTTTGGCGGCGCTGCAAATACACCGATCGCTGCTACTTTAATGGGAATTGAACTTTTTGGACTAGAATCTGGGGTGTTTGTGGCGATCGCTTGTGTGATGAGCTACCTTTTTTCAGGTCATGCGGGCATCTATAGCTCACAGCGTCTTGGCGCTGGAAAATACCATTTTATGCCCACGAAAAAAGGGCAAAAGTGGAAAAAATTATCCCAAAAAATCGCTCCAAAATCCGAATCAAATGTCAACACAATCAATTAATTTCATGACTTACATTAATAGCAGAAACTATTGATTGCTGGATCGTATTCACGCCAGCGCGAGCGATGATTCTTCTCTGTTAATTTCATCAACTAAATAAATTATTGGATTTTTATGCACCAAGATACCACTACTTGACATCTTTGCCGTATAACTCCTCCGCAATACCTTCCTGGCTGCCACGTTCAATCATATCTGCATGACACCTTAGTGCGTTTTAGTCTAGTGTCCGGTGAGTAAAGAAAGCGATCGCAAAAAAAAATCCTTTTTAGGTAAAATGACCAAAAATTTCTTGATGGTACAAGCCCCCGGATTTATCCATGGAATCAATCCAAAAGCTAAAATCTAAAATCCTCAAGCCCCTGAATTTATCCGTGGGTCAATCCAAAATCTAAAATCTAAAATCTAAAATCGAATGACAGCGATCGCCTATTTCCTCCACATAGTTTCTCCCAGTTAATTTAGGCAGACCAAGATTCGCGAAAGTCAGCATAGAGGGTCAATCCACCATCTATATAGAGCGTTTGTCCCGTAATGTAAGCCGCTTCATCTGATGCGAGAAAGGCAACAGATGCCGCCATTTCCTCCGATCTGCCTGCCCGTCCCATTGGGATATGGCTTTCCACTACTGCCTTTTGTTCTGGATTGTCCGTCCAGCTTTCATTAATCGGTGTAATTGTTGCACCGGGCGCAATAGCATTGACGCGGATGCCTCGGTTTGCGTATTCCAACGCTAGGGTTTTCGTTAAATTTCCCATGCCGCCTTTGCTGATGGAATAGCTGATATACATCGGGCGGGGAATGATTTCATGCACACTCGAAATATTGATAATCACCCCAGAGCGCTGCTGCTCTAACAGATGCTTAATGGTTTCCCGCGCACACAAATATGCGCCCCGTAAATTGACTGCAATCACGCGATCGAATTCATCGGTTGGCACTTCATGGGATGCGCTTTCTGTTTGAATCCCAGCATTATTAATTAGGATATCCAGACTACCAAATTTATCAATGACAGTATTCACCATACGAAGGATGTCGTCTTCTTTGGAGACATCTCCCTGAACTAATAGGGTTTCAACCCCGCATTCCGATGCTTGTCCACAGGCTTTTTGCAGAGCAATTTCTTCAGTATCTTCTGCCTCTTCTAAGCTTTTGCGATAGTTAACGGCAATGTTGCAACCTTCTTGGGCGAGACGAATGGCGATCGCCTGCCCAATGCCTGAACTCGCTCCAGTAATGAGTGCATTTTTTCCCTTTAAACCTTTCATAATTGCTCTCCCAGAGACTTAAAACAAAATATCTTAACCGAAACCTCAAGCCAACTAGCTTCTACATCAACCAGAAGGTTGTTCTGTCTTTTCGCCACGCATTTCATCAATCTTCAGAAAACTGATCACCATGCCCGCGATCGGGAGGGAGCATCTCATATTTGTAAAAACACTTATTCGGGATCTTTCCTTCTTCCTCTTTCCCCGCAGCAAGAGAGCCTCAAAACTCCTGCCTCAAAACTCCAATTTCTAGCTGGGCTGCTTTCATTGAGATGCTCCCAGTGCTAAGCTGTTGTGCATTTAAACTGAATGTCACAAAACAATCCCCTTGGGTGGGGTGGGCGTCCCGCCCGCCAGAATATGCAATTTAAATGCGTGACAGCTTATATACCTTCTTGATTTGATTTATGCTTACCTAATTATTGAAGTTTCCCCGCAATTAGACCAACCAGCACAATCAGACCTAATGCTCTACGAAAGTAATTAACGCCTTGAAATAATTCTTCCCAAGCCCAAGTAAACAAAGATCCAAAGGCGACTAGCTCCAATCCTAGATTAACTTTTCCTGTTGTAACAATGAGCGTTAATAAACTAGCTATAATCCCGACACTCAGTGGTAGATTTGGCATCTGAGCTATAACAATTTGGCCTTCGCTGTCGCGGAATGTGCGATCGAACAATGTGTTTTCCATGAGTTTATCGTGTCAATGTAATAAATAGAACCAGGTTAACATTCAATAGTGCGGGCTTTTTTGGGAACGATACTACAAGCTTTAGAGGGCAAGGAACATAAAAAAGTCGAATTAAATGCAAGTCAGGAGTGGAGATGACATTGATTTAATTACCCACCGGGGCTCAAAGTCATAGAAAATTAGCCATTGGGTTCTAGAAAAATAGTCCGCACTATTGAACAGTGCAATATAGGATTTATCCTGGATCAACTTTTTTGGGATTCCCTGTCATGAATTTATTCGGCTTGTTTTTCCATTATTTTAAGTAGTTTTATGTGAGTGGCTAGAGGGTATTGCTATAGTAAATTTCCCAAAATCAAAAATCATCTCTCGCTTGGAAGAGTTTAGAGTAAAATGTGATCTATAATTGGACAGACATCATCGTTTCTCTAGTATCGCATCGAGAGCGATCGACCTCATGCTCAAATCCAAGGTTAGCAATTCACAGGTCTCAACCTTTTCGTCAAGCAGGATTGAACCTTGGCAGTGCAGTAATTTCGGTTGACACTGCTTGAATTGATTGTGTAGCCGCTATTTCTGATCGATCGCTCTCAGCATCCTGACTCACAAAAAATGTAGCCAGCGTTGCTGTCAAATAACCGCATAGGGCGATCGATTAGGAAGTTCGCTCAAACCCATAAATTCCAGCCGCGCCAATTAGAGTGACGATCGCTATCACATGATGCAAGAGGGGCAAACCGCGCATAGTGTCAGCCTATAATGGCTCAAAAGCTAGAGTGGCACTAAGGGCGACGGAACCGACCATATTAACCCAGAGAATCTGCACCGGCAAAATTGGCAAGGTGGTACCAGCCAAGATTCCCACCACTATGGTCATCGCCTCTCCACCGTTGACGGGTAGGATAAGCCCAATGGTTTTCAGCAGGTTGCCATAAACGGTGCATCCTTCTTCTACGGCGGCTTCAATGGAGGCAAAGTTATCATCTGAAGCACTCAATCGATCGGTAAACTCCCAAAAAAAAACTAGAGGCAATCGCACTACCATCACAACGGAATACGCTTAAAACAGCTTGCGATGATAAGTCTTTCAACTCGGTTGTCACCTCGTCAGCTAGGAGTAGAACCAGCAACTGGTTTATACTTTCAAGGAGTAAGATTCACGAAAACCCGACCATTAGCAGGGTTTGATCTTGCCTGTAAATAGAAACGCAACTATCAGGGATCTAAACTTAAAGACGCGCAAGTTTATTCTCACAGATTTAGGCTCGTTGTCACTAGAGAGCGATGGTTACAGCCAGCGCATGGCAATTGAATAAAGGTTCCGAAATGGTAAATCCCGATGTTACAATGCGGGAAGCAACTAGCTTAAGGAGAAGCCAAATCATTCAAATAATTTTGTTAATAACCATCGCCTAAACTTGTGCTGTACTTAAATGCGCTAAAATTCATAAAATGCCGATATCAAAATATGTATACCGCCCTCTCAATAA
This sequence comes from Microcoleus sp. S36b_A4, assembly GCF_036700645.1. NCBI lineage: Bacteria > Bacillati > Cyanobacteriota > Cyanophyceae > Oscillatoriales > Microcoleaceae > Microcoleus > Microcoleus sp. S36b_A4. Next base: position 14,726 of record NZ_JAUBPI010000117.1, read on the forward strand.
CAGACAAAAAATATCGCAGACGGAGTACATGAAGGCGTTGGTTGAGATGGAGACCCCTGGGTCAATTATCTGGCTCAATATTCAGTAGATGTGCAAGAGTTAATGAACCTAACTCCAAATAAACTTTGCTTTTCTCAACAGGGTATACAACCTGCCACCCTTATTTAGTCTAGTTCCTAGGCCTCTTTGTCACACTCCCAGATGAGTCAGTTACAATAGTTCTAACACTTTGGGGTAAAATGGCTGGAATCGTAGATTTTTCCTGAGTTGTGACTTGGCTCAAACCCTAATTATGCCGGTGACAACCAAAAACTGTCCGAAGTATTGAGTGAGTTACACAAATGAAACTGTGAAATCAGGTATCAGAATTAATGAACCTGCGGTTGATGAAAAAACTAACTTACATACAACTCAATTTGGGATAATTGAGCAATTGCATAAATGTAGATAAACTTTGAAATTAGAGAAAATTAAAATGAAATCTTTCAGCAGAAAACTTGGTTTGGTAGAAATGTGGATGGCGCTAGGCCATGATCTGGGAGGTGGGCTAATTGTAAATGTTGTCTCTCTGGAAGGGATTTTAACACCGGATGTTGTTCAACAAGCTCTTGAATTAGTCCAACAGCGTCATCCCATGCTCCAAGTTTACATTGTTGAGTCTGAGGATGGATTATATTTTCAATCGACAGGCATAACAGAAATTCCCGTACAAGTTATCTACAAACAAGATGAAAATGAAGCAATTAAAATTGCTGAAAAAGAACTACATACAAAATTCACACCAGGGAAAAATCCTCTGTGTCGTTTAACTCTTTTGTATTCTCATCAACATCAAAATACCTGTGAAATGATTATTACCTTTCATCATGGAATTGTAGATGGCATATCATGTATGCGCTTTATTGATGATTTGTTATTTTATTGTCAGGCAATTAAAGAAGGAGAGAATATATCTCAAGTAGACTCACTAGAATTTCTTGCTCCCATAGAAAATGTACTTACTTATAATATTCCCACTCAACACCCAAGAGAAAATCCTCAACTCGCAAATGAACAACAAACTCTGCCACCACAATTAATTATTGAACATCAAGCATCCGCAAATGAACGTTTGACTCGGATGCTACCGCGAATGCTTAGTCAAGAAAAGACTAAGATACTAATTGATAAATGCAAACAAGAAAAAACCACTGTGCATGGTGCTATGTGTGCGGCAATGCTATTTGCTGCTGGTAAATTACTATCAATAGATACACAGGCAAATTTCTCCTATGGTTTACCTGTAAATTTGAGAAAATATTGTGAGCCTGAAATCACAGACCAAAATCTAGGTTGTTTTATATCTGTGCTGGGTTTTAATCAGTTAGTTGAGCCAAATACATCTTTTTGGGATTTAGCTAGAGAATGTAAATCCCGAATACATGATTCTTTAATTAGCGGTGTCCATATAACTAGACTACTACAAAGTAAATTACGTAATCTTGACATGGATACCATCAAGAAACTCGTTATTAAGTCTATAGTGAGTAAAGAAGATACTATGGGAAGAAATAATCTTTTTTCAATTTCCAATAGAGGCAAATTTAAATTTCGAGATCAAGCCGATAAGCTAAAGGTTAAGGAATTATACTTTGCGACTCCTCACCATATTAGTGGTGATTGTTTTTGGTTAGGTGTTCTCACGCTAAATGAGCAGTTATTTTGCAATTTTATTTATGTACAGCCTGTAATAAGCGATCGAACAGCACAGTTATTTGCTGATGATGTGATAACAGTCATAGAAAAAGTGTGTATCAATCAAAAGACGACTTTAACAAGGTTGTGTGAGTCAGTGACACAAAATTAAATCCTCTTTGTTTCGGAAAATTATTGGACAAATATCTAATTTTACTTTATAGTATATATGTCAAAAAAATGGAATAGTCAAATAATATGAACTGGGACAATAACTCAATTGTAATGTAAGGATTCAGGTCTGAAATTCGGGAATGAGATCAGGCCGAGCCAAGTCACAAGAATGGGCAGAAATAGCCTCACG
>NZ_JAUBPI010000118.1:0-16681 GCF_036700645.1 Microcoleus sp. S36b_A4
ATCATTATTATTCCCTAATATTTCTATTCTAAGAGGTATTGACAAAATCTACCCCCTTCTAACTTGTTAGCAATGATTCCAGGGTTTTTTTATGGGCACCGACTAGATTTTGTGACCTTTGCCAGCCGGCCCAAAATGCCACACTGCTAAGTCCTAAAATCGAGAGTACCAGCAATTCTAGCGTCAGGCGAAACTGAAGCGAAGAGGTGGAAATTCGCTTGCCCGTGAGAGGGTTGATAGCGGCTATAACTTGGCGAATTAGCTTCATTATATCGTCAGGTAGTGAGGATAATTAAGCATCAAAATTATGGAAATCCAAACTATAGCAATCAAAAGCCGGAGTTGTGGTTCATGCCTCCGAACCCGTCCAGTCTCGAAGCCTGAACCACGCCTGAAAGTTGGTGCAGCCGCGATTGCAATCGCCCGATATATTTGATATTTGTTGATATTTGCTTTCATCAGGCTGCTATCTTAAAAGTTGTCCGCAGTACCTTTAATCTGGTTAAACTCAAATCGTCGATCGTAATCTGTTACACCATAAAGATTAAAACTAATGGTTGGTTTATCTCCGAGTGCTTCCACATGATGAATCGCATCTGGCATGAAGCACAAAACGTCACCAGGGGCTAGCAAAATATCTCCTACTGTTGTGATTTGATCTGGAAACTTGCGAGTTGGCGATCGCTGCCAAAAAGTATTTTTCTCCTGTCCATCAAGTAGCGCCACCAGTCCCCAACTGGCATGATTATGAATCGGAGAAACTGCACCCGGAGCCCAAGCGACCAACTGCACCGTCAGAGGGAAAAATGGTTCATCATACAGTGTTTGTACGGCCCAGCCTGTCTCAGAGTCAGGCTCAAGGAGAGCAATTTGAAACCAGGAGGAACTATCTAACAACCTGCGGACAAGGGGACAAATTGCCTGGAGTCGTAAATAATCATCACTTATTTGCTCTAATACATCTTCCAAGTCAGTTAAAAAGCGGTAAAGTCGGTAGGGATTGGTCAAATCTTCAATTTGACTTGTAGGCTCAAAAATATTGCACTGTCCATCATCAGTCACTAACCAATTTTTTCCTGTCATCGTTGCTCAACTCGCGGTTAAATTACTGCATTACTAAAAGATAGTCTGGTTTAATCTCCACTCTATCAAACATTCCTTGCAAGTAAATGAGCTGTTCATAAGGCACAGATTAATTTTAGCTGAAGAACCCTGTAAATCAATTTATCGGGCAATACAAGACGAAATTTTGCTGACCAATTAGTAACTGCTCATGGTTTTATCCAAAATCCATCTGCTCTTCATCTTACACTCATATTTCTAGAATCAAATGCAGTTAATCTCAATTCATAGAGGCAGCCGGATTGAGACTCAAAAAGTTTTCTACTATCCCTCTTGTACATAAACCCTAGATTTTGGAGGTTGAATATGCGTAAACCAGCATTATGGCTCAGCTTATGTCTAAGTAGTTTGGTGCTTACATTATCGCTTGTGACTGCAACGACACTCAACACCTCTGCTACACCTAATAATGCGATCGCGCAAACCAATCCCTGCGCGTCCAAAAACCCCTGCGCGTCCAAAAATCCCTGCGCGTCAAAGCAAGGAAACGTAGGAGGTCCACTAGCGAAACAATTGCAAGGAAAGCCTGTTGTGGTTGACATTTATGCAAGCTGGTGTGCTGGCTGCAAAAACATTGCCCCTACCATTTCCCAACTGAAACAGCAATATGCAGGAAAAGTGCATTTTGTCGTGCTAGATATGACAGATAAATCAACCATTTCTAAAGCAGAGGCGACAGCGAAACAGTTAGGACTCAGCCAATTTTTAGCGGCAAATAAGTCTCAAACGGGAAGTCTAACCATCATCGACCCTGCCACAGGAAATATTCTAGCGCAGCATCGTAACAATCCTAACAAATCTACCTATACAACCGTGCTGGATCAGGCGCTTGCCAAAAAATAGCTGGTTTCAGATTCTCGGTAATACCAAGTTTTTATGAGGCTGCACATATCCCGATTCCCCTTAACTCGCCTTAATAAAGGGGGGACAATAGCGTACTCAAAGTCCGCCTTATTAAGGGGAATTTAGAGGGACATAGGGATATGTGCAACTTCACATGAAATTGGTATAAGCAGATTAAATATTTATTTCAGGAGAAACCCATGACAAATCTTGAAAAGCCTCAGTCCCAAACCAAAACCCCCAAAGTTTTCAAATTTCCGAATAGATGGTTATTTTGGGGTGGATTGGTAGTCCTGAGCTTAGTGCTTGCATTGGTCATCACAGGCCCCATTTCTCAGGCGATTGAACATCTAATTTCGGTAACTGAAAACCGCTATCAGCAATGGTTTATTCAGCAAGATACAGCCAACCCACTGATGTTGTTTTCCCTGGCGTTTATCGGTGGTTTAATCGCCAGTATTTCACCATGTATTCTGGCAATGTTACCCGTTAATTTGAGCTACATTGGTACTCGTAATATCACTTCCAAGGGAGATGCTTTCGTTAAAGCCAGTTTATTTGTGTTGGGAGTTATGACAATTCTCAGCTTTTTCGGGCTGGCATCTTCCTTTGCCGGGGCTGTGATGGTGGATTACCGGGGGTACATCAACATTGTTGTAGGAACCATCATTTTTATCATGGGTTTGAGCTTGCTAGGAATTGTGAAGTTGCCTTTACCAGGAGTCAATATAAATGCTTCAAATTTGGGACCATATGGGGTAGGATTGACATTTGGTTTGGTGAGTTCTCCCTGTGCCAGCCCGGTTTTATTTGCTGTACTGGCAGCGGCAGCGGCGACTGGTTCACAATTGCTAGGAACCTTGACCATGATCTGTTATGCTCTGGGATATACAATCATCATCTTTCTTGCCAGTCTATTGACAGGTTTTGCCAAGCAAGCTAAGACTTTGATGCAGCATTCCGAGTCAATTCTCCGATTTGGCAGTATCGCTCTAATTCTGACAGGTTTGTATTACATAATTGAGGGTACTCGCTGGTTCTTGTAAGATTTGTGAAGGCTTTTAAGTAAGTACGCCCACCTAAAAAAAGAATACTCTGAACCGCTGATCTGGAAATTAGACACATGAAAGTAAAATACATTACCACGATCGCCATTGCCACCATTCTCGGTTTGGTAACAACTAATTTTAGCTACGCCAATTCCAAGGCTTCCACAAACTTAAACTCTACAACCGTTTCATCCAAGGTTGCACAATCCAATCCTTGCGCCGGTAAAGCCAATCCTTGCGCGAGTAAAGAAAATCCTTGCGCGGGTAAAGCCAATCCTTGCGCGGGTAAAGCCAATCCTTGTGCTGGTAAAAGCAGCACAACAACCCTTCATCCTCAATTCTACACCGAAAACGGTGTGGCTCTTGATGGTCAGGATGTCGTAGCCTATTTCACCCAAAGCAAATTAGTTATGGGAGTTAGCCAATTTAAACATAATTGGGGTGGAACAACTTGGATGTTTGCTAGTGCAGCAAACCGTGATATGTTTGCCAACAATCCTGAAAAGTATGCTCCTCAATACGGTGGATATTGCGCCCAGGGTACCAGTGAAGGAAATCTTGTTGTCACCCAGCCTGACGCCTGGAAAATCGTTAATGGGAAGCTTTATCTCAACTACGATAAAACAGTACAAGCACAATGGATGGGGGATATTCCTGGTCACATTTTTTCAGGAAACAAAAATTGGCCGGCTATTCTGAATAACAAAGAACTGTTGCGCTAAGCTCAAAGTGATGCAGGCAATTAGTCGCCGCTAACTGCCACTTAGATTATCACCAGCAGTTTTCATTTCCCTGAGAAGAAGGTAATTGTAATTGCGTAATTGCGTAATTGAGAAAGCTGTACCTCACCCAATTGACAATTGCTATATTTTCGGATTTATCAACATTTCCGGTGAGTTACCCTTGATAAAGCGTGTTTGTAGTCAGGACTTCAGTTATCTCTAGGCAGATGAACAATTACTATGAGTCCTGACTACAAACTTACTGTGGTTAGATGGCCGGATATGATATTATGTATGGCAAAAACCGGGTTGATGAAGCCAACCCTCCTCAACAAAAAGGTTATTTATGGAATTTAAAGATTTTCTGGGTTTGCTGCATCCTATTTTAGCTGTAGCGATTGTTTTTCCTATGCTTGGTGTTGTTCTCAATATGGGGTGGCAAACCATGCAGCGTCGCAAGCAAATTGCGATCGACACCAAGAGCAAAATTCCACCTGTAGTCGGTTCAGAACACGTCAAAGCAGGTCGAATTCTGTCAGGTTCTGTGGTAGGAGTGACGTTGTTGGGCCTAGCCTACCCGATTTTTGAGCATATTTTGAGCAAGGATGTTTGGAGCAAAAACTCCTTTCAGGTCATTTTTATTGTGTTGATGTTTTTTGCAACTGTCGCCTCTTTGGTCATGCTCTATCGAGCTACACCCGCTTTATGGCGCGGCATATTTGCGACCCTAACAGGTACTGGTTTGGTGATTCTTGGCACTCAAGATGGCGTGTATCGGCGAACCAATGAATGGTATTGGTCTCACTACTACATTGGCATCACCGCTGCGCTAATTATGGTTTTTTCCCTTGCCATCATTGAAGACATTTACAAAGACCGCTCAAATCGCTGGCGCACTATCCATGTGATATTGAACTCGATCGCTGTGCTGCTCTTTCTGGGACAGGGAATGACCGGAACCAGGGATTTATTAGAAATTCCTTTGAACTGGCAGAAACCCTATATTTATACCTGTGATTTCGCCAATAAAACCTGTCCAAAGCCGTGAGCGATGGCCTTATCGATATTCAAGTCTAAAATTAGGAGAAATTAGAGCCGGCGGGACACCCCACAAGGAATTTCATGTATTGTGGAACAGGCATCTTGCCTGTTTTGGAGATTTTATGTATTGTGGAACAGGCATCTTGCCTGTTCTTGAGATGAGAATGTTGCAATATCTGGATCACTACCAATCTGTCACCAATATTAATCATTGCGAGTCAAACCCTGAAGGCTAACTTGCAAAATCGACAAACCCAAAATCAGCAAAAACAAAACCAGCCCGATCGTACAAGCATAGCCAATTTCCAAATCCTTAAAAGCCCGTTCGTAAAGATAATAAACAACAGTCTTAGAACTATTTCGCGGCCCGCCTTGAGTCATAATATAAACTTCTTCAAAAACCTTAGTAGCAGAAATCGCCGAAATCACGGCTACCAAAACTAAATAAGGCTTCATCAGCGGCACAGTAATATCCCAGTGCTTTCCCAAACCATCAGAACCATCAATAGCAGCCGCCTCATAAAGTTCTGCCGGAATAGCTTGCAGCCCTGCCAAATAAATCACCATGTAATAACCCAATCCTTTCCAGATAGTAACCGCCATGACGCTAAAGATTGCTAACTTCGGATTAGCCAGCCAAGAAACAGGAGGCAAACCCAACAATTCCCCCAACTGATTCAGCAATCCAGTCTCAGCAAACAGCCACTTCCAAGCAATCCCAGCGACAACCATTGAAATCACCGCCGGCGTATAGTATGCTGCACGAAACCAGTTCATCCCCTTAAGTTTTTGGTTGCACAAAATCGCCATTCCCAACGGTAGAACAACTAACACAGGCACAACGCAGGTAAGATACAGCAGCGTATTCGTCAAAGTTTGCCAAAATGTGCGATCGCCCCACAACCTGTTAAAATTCTTTAAACCCACCCACTGTGGCATTTGAGTTAAATCATATTCGTAATTAGTAAAACTCAAATAAAAAGCTTGCACCGCCGGCCACAAAACAGTCAAACTCAAAATAAATAAAGCCGGAAGTAAAAACAAATAAGGCGTCAAATAGCGTCGGGAAAAAGTCACAGACATAGTAATTGGTAATTGGTAACTTTACTCGTTAACAGGCTCTGCCTGGTAACGCATATCTGGAGGCTCGGCCTCCAATTTTCCTACTAACAAGCGAGGCAGAGCCTCTGGACATTGATTCCCAGGCTATGCCTGGGAACCAGTTAGAAAACTCGCATTTGTAGGGTACTATTCGGCGCACCAGCGCTGAGTCCTTGAAACGATTTCTTGTCCTCCCCTTACTAAGGGGGGTTAGGGGGGATCTAGACTTCGACCCTACAAATAATAATTATTTAACTCCCGAAAACAAACCCTGCCAGTCTCCGGGAGAACCGCCATTTTCCCCCTCTTTCACCTCAAAAGTAACGTTGCAAGCTTGAGGTTGTTCCAAAGCCTCCACGCACAATTCTGCAATATCTTCCCGACTAACTTTGCCCCTAATATTGTCTCCTTGCTCAAATATTAAAGCTTTGCCTCCCGGTTCTTCAGTCAAAGCGCAGGGTCTGACAATAGTATAAGGTATGCCGCTCGATCGCACACAATCTTCCCCTTTCAACTTCCAAGTCAAAATTCCCCCCAACATATCATTCATCCTGACTGCCGGCGGTTCTTCTTCCAAGTTAATTCCGGGGCGACCTGGGCGGGTAACTCCTGCCGAACTCACCATCACAAATCGCGGCAAAGTCTGTCCCCCATCAGCTTTAATAGATTCTAACTCCAGTTGAAAAATACCCGGTGTAAATTTCGGGTTGAGCGCGCCATCATATTCAAACTTGCTCAACATTAACTGAAAAGAAAAAATACTGCTGGCATCAAATTTAGAGCCATCTTTGACAGTTTTGGCGCGGAATACTGGAATTAACTCATCAAAAGGAACAGTGACAGTAATCCAGATATTGTAAACAGTATCAAACGAATAGCAATAGCCAATTCCATCCCATTTAGCTTCGCTGCGAACAATCAATTTGTAGCGCTTGCCGTCCCCTTTGACACGTAGTTGGATGCCGCTAAATCCTGTGAGATTAAGCGGAGGATCAAAGTTGCGGGTACGCACCGAAGCAAAGCCGCCCGAGTTGGCAGTAGAAACATTGCCTGTGAATATAGCTGTATTGTCTGTCAGCCGAATCGAACTTTCGCTGGTGCCACCCATCACGATATCGTCTAGCGCACCCCAAGTTTCTTTTAAATCTTGGCTGGGTTTTGTGAAGTCGAAAATTATTTTTTCGCCTGCTTGAATTAGCTGGCGGCGAACAGCTTGCACTAAATTATTGAGGCCTTTGTATTCGACTATTTCGGGAACATCCACAACTTCCGGCATATAAAATTTGATGCCTTGATAGTATTTTTCCCTGGTTGGGGTGTCTCCTTCTACTGGTTGAACTTTAGTGCCGGTACAGCAGATAACTGCTTCCACGCCCTCGGTTACTAGCGGTGTTAGGGTTTCTGGGAGAGTGATATCTCCTTCGACTAACTCGACATTTTTGCCGAGAATTTCTGTTGCTCTTTTGGTATCTCTGACGAGGGCTCGCACTCTATATCCCCGCTGTTGCAGCCGCTTGACAACTCGCTTTCCGACGCCGCCGGTAGCACCGGCTACCAGTATCAGTTTAGGTTGGTCTTTTTTAGTTTTGCTGCTGCTTCCAAAGAGTTGTTGCAGCCAGCTAATGCTGCCAATGAAGGGAATGACGCCGAAATAAGCCAAGGTTTTGAGAAACCGGCCGGCATCCCATTGGGCGGTTTTTTTTTCAGTCATACTAGCTTCCTCTGAATTGGCTCAAATCTACTTAGCTGCTTTTGTATTTTAATCGAATTTTCGATTTTTGAATTGGGGCGATTTCCTAGCCTTGGGGATAGCTTCGCTAGCGCGGACTTTTTTTCACTTGACAATGGGTGTCGGATGAGTTTGGCTCAAGGGAATCTCAATAATCAACTCGGTTCCCTCTCCGGGGGCTGAAAAGCAAGTCAATTTGCCACCGTGTTGTTCTACCGCAATTTCGTGGCTAATTGCCAAACCTATCCCTGCACCTTTCCCCAACTGTTTTGTGGTAAAAAAAGGCTCAAAAATTTTCTGGCGAACTTTTTCTTCCATGCCCCAACCGTTGTCCTTGATCCGAACTGCTACAGCTTTTTCTCCGGGACAAAGTTCAGTCACAATCCGAATTTGTCCGTACTTAATTGGCTGTTCTTCGTCGCCGTGCGACGATAAATTATTGTTAACAAAGGCATCTTCGAGAGCATCAATTGCATTTGTCAGTACATTCATAAATACTTGGTTGATTTGAACTGCGTAACACTCAACCAAAGGCAGAGAGCCATATTCTTTGATGAGATGAATTGCTGGGCGATCGGGCTTCGGTTTGAGTCGGTTGCTCAAAATCAATAAAGCGCTGTCCAATCCGTCGTGAATGTCAACTGGTTTAATCTCTGCTTCGTCAATTCTAGAGAAGTTTCGCAGCGACTGAACTATCTCGCGGATGCGGTTAGCTCCTACTTTCATTGAGCCCAGCAACTTGGGTAAGTCTTCAACTATGAACTCTAATTCTACTGCTTCTATTTGTGCTTGAACTTCTGGCGAAGGCGACGGATAGTGCTGCTCGTAAAGCTGCAATAAATTGATCATTTTTTGACTATATTCATTAGCATAGCTAAGATTGCCGTAGATGAAGTTAATCGGGTTAGTGACTTCATAAGCTACCGCCGCCACCAACTGTCCCAAACTTGACATTCTTTCACTTTGCACCAATTGAGTTTGCGCCCGCTTAAGCTCGGACATCGCTGTTTTTAAATTAGCAGTTTTTTCCCGTTCTCTGGCGACTGATGCTTCTAGTGCTGTATTTAATTTTTCGAGTTTATCGACTTGACACAGCACTATATTAATCATTGCTTTTTTCAATTCCAATGCAGCGTCTATTTCGCATTGTTTCCAAGGCAACGATTTGTACCTCACATTTTCTTTCCACAGCTCGAAGGATTTCCGAGGAGACAGTTGAGGGTTGCCATCTTCATCGGTTTCAACTGGTTTGTTGGGGTTGCCCGCCCAATTTACGGTCTTAATTACTTCCGGGCGAAACCACAAAACGTATATTTTCTGAGTTGGCGATATTGCTATCGCCAAACACCCGCTGGCCGTGTCTTTAAATTCCTCAGCTTCTGGATAGCATTTGGTGAGCGAGTCTGTATAAAAAATTTCTTTATTTAAATGCTCTTGCACCCAATTAGTTAAGTATTTGAGCGCTTCTCCTTGAGGTGTTTGCCCTACTTGATAGCAATTGTCTCCAAATACTATTGCGGCTCCCTGGGCGTTGACTGCTTCTAGTAAATTATGCTGACATTTAACTAACACTTCTGACAAGTTTTCGGACGTGGATATGTCTTCAAAAATCTTGGTTTGAATGGATTTTAAGTGTAGTTTGTAGTCGTAGTCTTCGTTTCCTTCTTTTGATTGCAGTTCTAAGGACATTACTTGCCCGATAAATTCGCAGGCTGCGCGCAATTCATAGTTGAGGTGTTTTGGTGTATAGTTGTGGCAAGCAATCAATCCCCACAGTTTTTTGTCTTTGATTAATGAGATTGACATCGAAGCTGCAACGCCCATATTTTGCAAGTATTCTATGTGGATGGGAGAAACGCTTCTCAATACGCTGAAACTAAGGTTGAGGGGCTGGGTCGTGACAGCATTATTTCCTGAAACAAGGGGGACTGGTTGATAATTGATATCTGGAATTAACCTCAGCCAATTTAACGCATACAGTTGTCTGGCTTGTTTGGGAATATCTGAACTTGGGTAGTTTAATCCTAAGAAAGGACTCAGGATTTCTGCTTTGTCTTCAGCGATTACAGCGCCGTTGCCTTCGTGGTCAAATTGATAGACCATGACTCTATCAAAACCAGATATTTTTCTGACTTCTTCTACAGTTATTTGAGATAATTCCTTGAGATTTTGGGCGCTTTGAATTTTGCTGATAGTGGCTCTCACTGAATGATAAAAACTAAAAACAGAAAGATTTTCTGGGCTGGTGGCTAATTCCAACTCGACCATCAATACTTCTTCTACTCGGTGGAGGATGCAGTCAAATTCTAAATATTTACCTTTGTTTATGACAGAGAGCTTGATGGGATTAACGGTTTTTAAGTTTTCATTACACAAACAAAGCTTGAGTTTTTTTAGTTGAACTCGATTGAAGAATAAGCTCAAATTTCGACCGATCGCACTTTCCGGCTCTACTCCTAACAAATCTTGCGTATTTTCGCTGACTTGCAGTATTTCTAGTTCAGGTTCTCGTACAACAAGTAGAACCCCGTGTGGCTGAATGTGCCCCGATATGTGAATGGGTTCTCTGTCGCAGTTTGTCAAGTCCACTTCTTCGAGTGCGGGAATTGTGATTTGTAGATCCATTTTCTTTGTCTTCCGCTGTAAAATTTCGAGAGGTTCTATTGATTTGAGATTTGAGAGCAAATTGGCTTTTCCATAAAAATCTCATATTGTTCGATCGCATAATGGCTCGATCCCTTGACGGACACGGAGAATCAATCACCCGATACTCAGCGAATCAAAAATGATTTAGTCGAAAACCAGCCTGCAGTATGTGTTGCTGTTTAAGCCGCCTCAGCGTTCTAGAATTTTTACCGACTTGGCTCTTCTATACTATCGCTTCCCGATGTTAATTATCATAGCAATTGTTGCCATTCTTCTAGTATGTTTAATAATTTCCCAAAACTTTAATATTTGTGGTAAAATTTTGCCTGCTGGAAAAGGGGGAGAGAAATGCGTCTCCAGAGCGGCCTACTTACTGAAATATTAAGTTAAGGTAAGGGTGACAAGATCTGAAAGTCAAGTCACGCTAAGCTCTTTAAGTATACCCAACAGGCCCGACAATTAGACTGATGATCGACTTCAATACAGTTACTGAATTTTCTCATACCTACTGCATAGCTATCTGTGCCTTTTTAGTTCCGGCAAACTTGCTGACTACTTTGCATACAGCGATTTTGATAGGACTAAACCGACCTCGAATGCAAATTTGGGCGTCTGTCGCTGTGGCCAGCCTTTGGGCTACAGCAATGATATTTCACGTTTTTACCTGGTTCGCGATCGGGGTAGTAATGCCTCCGACATACATCTTGCTAGTTATGGCAATTACTTGTCTGACAATCAATGTCTGGGCGATCGCTCATCCTGCAAGCATGATGCAATTAATTCGAGTTGCGGTATCAGTTGTTAGGGGATATTTCAGAAGGAAGAAGGATGTAGTTGTCTAAGAGAGACAGATATAGCTATCTAGCAACTCAACAAAAAATGGCAGGGGGTAATGTGAAAAAAATCAGGGAAAATATGGGTTTCAGAATAGTTTGTCGGAAAACAAATCGTGCTTCTGAGGGCTGAGTTTTCAGCGCTTATTCCGGTTCGCGATCGCGACAATCTTCTGCTTCCGGGCCGCGGGGATGGATCGTGCAGTTGAGCAGGTAGCCGCCATCGCTTCTGCCGTAATAGTAGCGGCATCCGATGCAAATTGCGGGAGGTTCGATCGTACTTTGGTAAACCGGATAATCCGCAGTCGCCAGCAGCGAAAAGTCGCGCTGCGTCTGAACATTCCCGATAATAGCGCCGGAGAATTCGACAGCTTGGCGGATGTTTTCGATCCTAGTGTAAGGCGGCAGGTAAATGTCAATACAAAGGCGTAGGCCCTGGCTATCCTGATCGTGGCGGGTAATAGTGCCTCCCAGCAAACCGACGCCCGAAGCAATAGCCGAGGAAAATTCGCTCAGGGAGGTGCAGTAACCGGAGAAAACGTGAATATGTTCGTCCGTAGTAGCTCTCACCGTCAGGCGAGTGGGAATTCGCAATCTCAGGTAAGCGTCGAGTTCGTCAAAAACCGGTTCGACGAGGGAGAGCATTTGGTTTGCGTCTTCGTGCTTGAGCCCAAAACCCTTAGAAACCTTGGACACAAGGGCTACTAAAATATCAAAAACTTCGCTTAAGAGCGATTTTAGCCTGCTATCAATGGCGATCGGACATTCTCTGAGCAGCTTTAAATAATCCTCCAAGCGATGAGCAATGCGCTGAATGCTGCTAAATCCGAGCATAGCTGCTCCCCCTTTAATCGAGTGCGAGGCTCGGATGAGCTGGTGTATTCTTTGGGGAGCTGGCACGGTATTTTGCAGATCTTGCAAGCCTTGTTCGATAATTTGGATCTGTTCTGTGGCTTCTTCGATAAAGTAGCCGATGATCCGCTGTAGTTGTTCTGGCAGCATAATTTTATTCTCCTAAAGGCAACCGAGTATTATTAGTCATTAGTCATTAGTCATTAGTCATTAGTCATTAGTCAGACATTTGAGAGTTTGGAACCAATATTTAAGCGACGAGTTATTTTTGTTTTTAAGCCCTAATTTGTTTTATTCTGACTCACGGCAAGTGTAGTGGCAATGTCGAAAACAGTTAACTCTTAACTGTTGACAGTAATTTTTTTTGCTCCGACGGTAGCGGTTGCTACCCCCAACAGCAGCACCCCAGCACCTGCGAGTACCGCCGGCGCGGGCACTTCCCCAAACAGCAAATAACCCAACCAACTCGCCCCAACCGGTTCAAACAAGATGGCAAGAGTTACCAGAGTTGGGGAAATCTGCATTACGGCCCAGTTCAAAATGGTGTGGCCAACTAACTGAGGCAAAGCGGCCGTTAACAAAATATAAAAATATACAATGTCGGGGTAATTAGTATAAGTAGTGCCGAAGGCGAAGGGGAGAGGCAGCAGTACGATCGCAGCAATAGTATAGGCGATCGCGATATAGCCACCAATTCCCAGTCCCCGCCGCTGAGCTTCCCGCCCCAGCAGCAAATACAAGCTGACAGCCCAGGAACCAGCCAGAGCAAGGAAATCGCCAAGCAGTTGGCTGCTGCCAGCATCGGCTGCACTCGCACTTCCCAGAGCGATCGCCATTCCCCCAGTCAGGGCTATAGTAATGCCCGTGATCGACAGTTTGCTAAGTTTTTCACCGAACCAGAAGCGCGACAACAGCGCTACCCAGACAGGATTAGTGGTGACGAGGGCAGTCGAGGCGGCGATCGAAGTATAAGAAAGTGAGGTTATCCAGAGGGCAAAATGCAGGGCCAGACACAAACCCGCAGCAGCAGCATAGCGCCTAGCCCCCGGTTGCAGGGCGTTCCACTGAATTTTTCGCCAAGCCGGAAGCAGAATTAAAGCAGATAAAGTCAGACGAGAGGCCGCGAGCACCAGACTGAAACCCAAACCGCCCGCCCCCGCTGAAAAGTTAGCCAGCCGAATTAAGATTGAGGAAGTTGAGACGGCTAAAACCCCGATAATTAACACTAGGGCGATCGACCAATTAGGTGCTTGTTTCGGAAGATTCATTTTTTAGGTATTGGGCATTGTGCATTGGGCATTGGGCATTGGGAAAATTTATATAGCAATTTTCACATAATGCTGAACACTTTCTGAAGACTTTCTCTTCCCTTCTCTTCTCCTCTCTTCCTTCGTGTCCTTCGCGTCTTCGTGGTTCGTTTAAAAAAAAACCGATCGCCATTCTTAAAAAATTCCCATATCCAAGAAATATTAATGTATAGTAGGGGCAGGGCGGGTTGATAAAATTGTATATTACGGGCAATTATTGTTTGCGAACCCGCCTACAAAATTCAACATCAAACAAGTCCGAATCATCTCGTTTCCGGTTGCATCGGTATTATTCAAACAGTCAACAGTCAACAGTCAACAGTCAACAGTCAACAGTCAACACTCATTCCGGTTCAGCCGGAATTGATATTACAATTTATAACTATCTATGGCTCCTACAGTTTTGATTACAGGCGCTTCTCAAGGAAGCGGCAAAGCAACAGCAATTTTATTTGCAAGCAAAGGTTACGATGTAGTGATGGTGGCTCGCCAGCCAGAGAGATTGGCAGCAGCAGCGGCTCAAGTCCAGCGAGAAGGCACTTCCGCTGTAGCTATTCCGGGGGATGTCGGCGACATTCAACAAGTGCGCGCGATCGTCCAAAAAGCCCTAGATGCCTGCGGCAACATCGATGTTTTAGTTAACAATGCTGGCATTTGTCTCACGGGGGCGATCGAGCACACTACCTCTGAAGACTGGCAGCAATTAATGAATACCAATTTTTGGGGCTGCGTTAACACAATTCAAGAAATATTGCCACATTTTTTGGAACGAAAAACTGGGACAATAGTCAATGTTGGTTCCATTGGTGGCAAAATGCCTTTGCCTCAAATGACTGCTTATTGCGCCAGCAAATATGCAGTAACCGGTTTAACAGAAACTTTGCGATTGGAATTAGCGCCTCAAGGTATTCACGTTTGCGCCGTGCATCCGGGCCTGATTAACAGCGATTTTTTAGAAAGAGCTCAATTTCGCGATCGAGACGAACCCGCAGTCGAATTGCGCCGCCAGCAAATGAGCAAAATGCTGAAATCTGAGTGGGCAACTCAGCCAGAAGATATTGCTAAAGCTATCTGGGATGCTGTGAAAAATCAGCGTGCAGAAGTTACCGTCGGCCCTGCTTTTTTGGCATCGGAAGCTTATCGGTTGTTCCCCGGTTTGATGCAGTGGGCAATGGAAAAAGGCAAGTTGTGAGACTAATTAGTAATGGATAATTGGTAATTAGTAAAGTACCCAGGGCGCACCGGACAAATTATTAGTAACGCGCCTGATTCCTAGTTGAAGCTTCCCTTGAATATATACAACTAAAGAAAGAGACTGGGAAAGCGGCCCGAACACTATAATGGCAAACAAACCAGGAAATACACAATGCAAATCAAAGCACTAGCAGTTAAAAAAACAGGCGGATTGCTTGAAGAATACAAATTCGATGTCGAACCTCCAAAAGTACATGAATGCCTTATAAAAGTGTTAAGCTGCGGCATTTGTCACTCTGACTTGCACATGATTGACAACGATTGGGGTCAAGCCAAATATCCCCTCGTTCCCGGCCACGAAGTTATCGGAGAAGTGGCAGAAATAGGGCCGCAAGTGACTCATTTAAAAGTGGGCGATCGCGTTGGTGTCGGTTGGCAAAGGTCGTCTTGTTTGCAGTGCTGCGACTGCTTGCGGGGTAACGAAAATCTCTGCGATGAAAACCAGGGATTAATTGTTACAGGCCCGGGCGGTTTTGCCGATTATTTGATGGTAGATTCCCGCTTTGCTTTTCCTATTCCCAAAGGCATCGATTCCAACGTAGCGGGGCCGCTGTTGTGCGGCGGAATTACGGTGTACGCCGGTTTGCGAAATGCGGGGATGAGTTCCGGGCAAGAAATTGGCATTCTCGGCATCGGTGGTTTGGGACACATGGCGGTACAATTTGCGAAAAAATTAGGCAACCGCGTTACAGTTTTTACTACTTCCCAAGATAAGGCAGAATTTGCACATAAAATGGGGGCGGACGAAGCTATTGTAGTAGGAAAAGGCGAAATTCCTCAAGCCCCCAGCAGCAAATTAGATATTTTGTTGAGCACTGTTCCTGCTGCTTTAGATTGGGTTCCGTACATTGATTTTCTCGATTCTAACGGTGCGCTTGCTTTTGTGGGAGTTCCCGACGAACCTTTGAGCATTCCGTTATTTTCGCTGCTGGTAAAGCAACGCCGAATTGTGAGTTCTCTCATCGGCGGTCGCGCTATGATTAATGAAATGCTGGCAATTGCAGAGAAGTTTGAGATTGAGCCGATTGTCGAAGTTTTTGCGATCGCACAAGCGAATGAAGCCATTCAGAAAGTCCGCGACAATCAAGTACGCTATCGCGCAGTTTTGACAGTGAGTTAGATAATCCGTAATGGGTAAGGTGCGCTAAGCGCACCCTACTAAAGATATATAAGCAACGAATTAAAGCAAAGAATTAGCATTAATAAAACTGCCGTTTAAATCGGCTGGGGTCACGTTCAACACAGTACCCAACAAAGCATTAGTAAAACCAAATCTAATATTAGTAGCTTCCACACGACCGTTGCCATCGGGATCGAGACTTCGCTGGGAGATGCCGCCCTTAGCTAATAAGCTAGTTCCACCGGCTATACTTGCAGGATCGATCAGCAATAATCTCGGATCGTTCAAGCTATAGCTTACCTCTTCCAATGAGATATTGCTGCTGGTAAATTCCACACTAATGCCAATCGAATCGCTAGACTTATCAAAATCCACAATTACCGCGTCAGGAACTTCAATTCCAACTACTCGGATTCCCGCTTGATCGACTCTCAAAACAAATACATCGCTACCTGCACCACCTTGGTAAATATCGATATCTCTGTCGCCAATTAAAGTATCATTACCGTCACCGCCCAGTAACAAATCAACACCTTGTCCTCCGCGCAGCAAATCATTTCCCGCACCCCCATCAAGGAAATCGCTATTTCTATCTCCTGTCAAGAAATCGTCGCCAGTTTCTCCCAAAACATCGTCATCATCTTTGCCGGCGTAAATAGAATCATTGCCGACACCGCCTAGCAGACTGTCTTTACCATCGTTGCCGAAAATCCGTTCTGCATCTGACGATCCCCTGACAGTATCATTGCCACCCACCATCCAAAGTCCCCCAGGAAAACTAGCAAGTTGTCCTGGTGCAAGTGTAATATTTTCAGGAGAATTGTCTCCTACCAAACGAGAGATGCCTGAATTATCTGGGGTGAGTACCATAGTTGTAAACTTTGTGCGATGTGAGCATGGATATTGTGCAATATTCTACAGTTTAGTAGGGTGCGCCAGAACACAGTTACTTCCTGACTCGCGATCGAGCAATCGTTGGCGCACCCCATTGGTGACAAGTTAAGGAAAAAGGGAAATTGTCAAGGGTAGTATTTGCATGGGTCTGGGATCGTGGGAAACTTA
>NZ_JAUBPI010000011.1:0-57466 GCF_036700645.1 Microcoleus sp. S36b_A4
ACTCATGATGGTCTCGGATGATTCACTTTTACCCCCTCAATCTGCCTATGTGCCAGTTGGGGTGCGGAATGTGGGTTGATACATGGGTGAATATTGAAAGTTACAGGCGAGCTAAATACGAATGGTTAAATAAAATTTTATAATTACCGAATGGCATACCTTCACATGGCACAATTGCGCGAGGATTTTTTCGCCTAAAACCGGAGCAATTTCAGAAATATTTTTTGAGCTGGATTCAATGTATTAGTTGCTTCAATCCAGGAGAAGTAATCGCAATTGATGGCAAAAGTCTTCGCCATTCTTACGAGCGGGGAGGAGATAAAAAAGCAATTTATGTGCTCCTGGGGGGGTGACGAAGAGGTCTACGAGATAGAGTTTATAAGGGTTGCAGCCCGCATACCTTGTTGATAAAAGCGGCGTTTAGAAGGAGTTAACTTCATTAACTGTTCCACCTCTAAAGAATATTGTTCTAGATAATTAACCCACTTTTTTCCATCCTTACCAACACCAAATGTACTCCGTCTGCGATATTTTTTCTTGGGTTCTTTGCGACGAGATACATATTTTTGTACCTGCTTTTTCTTCAGTTCAGTGCCTTGAAATATTGCCCAAGTGTACGCCAGTGTCATGAGCAGAATCATGTTAATAAGTCGGTTCCCTTTGAGGCTTGTTCCTTCCAGATCGTAGCCTCCTGTTTTACAATGTCGAAACATTTCTTCGATACCCATCCGCTGCTTATAAGCATTGAGCGCTGCTCGCAATGAGCTTAAGTCCGTGAGAATAAACCAGGCTTCTTTAACTTGATATTTCCCATAGTTCCTTTTCCACTTACAAGCAAGCTCAAACCCGGTAGTAGGCAGAGTTTTCCTCACTCTTTTCCCTTGCACATACAAACAAGTTCCGGGTACTATTCCTAATTCATCCAACCGTTGCCAAACTAAATGTTCTGTTTCGATACAAAGATTCTTTTTCAGTCTTAAGCAAAAAGACACACCCTTTTCCTTAAGCCAGTTTGCCAAATCAACAGAACAAAATTCACGGTCTCCTAAAACGATGAGTTTATATTGTGAAAATAATGGTAAAACTTGCTGTAAATTGGTAGTCTGTGACTCGAAGCTACTGTTTCCCAATTTGGGCAACAGTGACCAGTATAATGGAATTGCTCTTCGCTCCCAGATCAGGCTAACCATAAAGAGATTTATGCACCCCCATTGACTGCGGTCGATGGCGATTGATAAACGAGTACCAATGGGGCAATAAGTGGTCAACCAATAAGTAATTAATGGGAACCAAATTAATGAGATAGTTAAATTCGGTAAATCCAGAAATCTTTGTAGTTTTCTGCGCCGACTTTCCGTTGTAATTGGATAAGGGAATACCCGTGCCAGTCGTTCTAATCTCACTTGTTTTTCTGATTGCATCACCGATAGCAAAGTTGTCATTACAAGAAACTGAGCTGATGTTAGTTGTTTTTTTAAATGAGTCTGGTAAAATGTTGGTATCATTATTTTTTGGATAGGCAAGCGTGTAACAATTATGCTGCCTATCTTTTTTGAGCAGCGGATTGGCTCAATCCTCACCACCTCTCGGTTTCAGGCTGGTTGCCACCCCCCCAGGCGATCGATCTTGTTTCTAATTTAGCCTCGCTCCGCCTCGCATCCCCCTTAAGTCGGAGATGGCATAAATCGCTCTCTTGCGTTTCGTGATTCACGCAGACACCAGACAATCTAGGATAGCCTACAAAGCTTAATTCGCCTTTTTTTGCATCGATTTTTGTATCGTTCGTGTTCCTTGGGCAGTTTCAAATTGCGGCGCAAAGAAAAGAGTTGTTACTTATTGACTAAAGTTGATTTTTGGGATATCATTTAAATAATGGGAGTGGTGACAGAAATTTAAATTTTGCTATAATTCCCATTATTAAATAATACATTATCAAAATAGCCAAGTCAAGCTTTTTACCCAAAAAAAAGGGGAATCTTTAATATTTTATTAAAAAATAATTTGTTGGAGGCAGGGAGAAATTCACAGAGGGGATGACGCGGGTGAATAGTATCAGAAATCAGAAATGCGAGCGATCGGGTAATGGGGAAGAATTAATGAATTGAAATTAGTTGAACATCAGAATGATATCTTTTTGCGAGCGAGACGCTCGATCGCACTCGCAAAGAGATACTCGCCCTGCACTGAGAAAAATATGCTTCCGAGTGCAGTGCAGAAACAATATAATTACATAATCGCAGCCGCTGCTTTCATCGCCAAAATGCGATCGATCGCATCTTCAACAACCTTATCCGGGGTAGAAGCACCCGAAGTCACGCCGACTACAATTTTACCATCCGGTAGCCAACCTTCAGTTACGATCAAATCTCCCCCCAAAGGCTTGTGTTCGATCCGATTTCCCGGTAAAATGCGCTCCGCACAATCAATGTGATAAGAAGGAACAGTTTTGTCGATCGCAATTTCCTGCAAATGCGTAGTATTAGAAGAATTAAAACCCCCAATCACCAGCATCAAATCCAGCTTTTCCTCAACCAAACTCAACATAGCATCTTGCCGTTCCTGAGTCGCATCGCAGATAGTATTAAAACTCAGAAAATGCTCGCTCAAATTCTCCGGCCCGAACTTCCGCATCATCGTTTTTTCAAACAACTTGCCAATATTCTCCGTCTCAGTTTTGAGCATAGTAGTTTGGTTAGCAATACCAACGCTTTCCAAATCCACATCTGGGTCAAAACCAGCAGAATAAGCCTTGCTAAATTTAGCAAGAAACTCAGCGCGATCGCCCCCATGCAAGATATAATTGCTGACATATTCAGCTTCTTGCCAATTCAGCACAATCAAATACTTATCAGCAAAAGAACTCGTCGCTACAGTTTCCTCATGCTTATACTGACCGTGAATAATCGAAGTGTAATCCTTTTTTTTGTGCTTTTCAACAGTATTCCAGACCTTAGAAACCCAAGGACAAGTAGTATCAACAATCTTGCAGCCCTTATCATTAAGCAACTGCATTTCTTGGACACTGGCCCCAAAAGCCGGTAAAATTACCACATCGCCGCTATCAACAACCGAAAAATCTTTCTGCCCCTTCTCAACAGCAATAAAACCAACTTCCATATCGCGCAAATGCTGATTGACAGACGGATTATGAATAATCTCATTAGTAATCCAAATCCGTTCCGAGGGGAAATGCTGGCGAGTCTCGTAAGCAATAGCTACAGCACGTTCCACCCCCCAGCAAAACCCAAAAGCCTGAGCCAGCCGGATCGTAACTGCGCCGCGTTCCAGTCTGTAATTATTGTCACGAATTTGCTGGATCAGACTGCTTTGATAAGCCGTCTGCATCACCCCAGCTACCTCAGCTTCGTGTCCGAAACCCTTGCGGTGGTAGTTTTCCGATTGTTGGAGCGATCTTTTAAAAGCTTTAGTATCCATGCGGTATCGAGTAGAAATCTAGGTTAATTACCTTTGATTTTAGAATGCCTGGGGTGCGATCGGGCTTATTGGCTCAGTAGGGAAGAGGGGATATGCTATTTATACGATTTATACGATCGACACCTTGAATTGAGAGCCAAGAAAGAATGAACGCGCCTTCGCGGTTCGTTAAAAAAAAACTTAAAAAAAGCCGAGAGACCCAGATAGCTGAGTCTCTGCACGATCGAACTTATTCAAATAATCAGCTTCAAATCTTCTTAGGCGCAAAAGGAGAACTCGATTCAAACGAACTGAAACCGCCGGCAAAATCCTCACCGTAAGCTTCTTCCCCGTGCAGGTCAATATCCAAACCTTTGTCTTCAGCAGATGACGGCACTCGCAGTTCCATAAACTGTTCCAAAATTTTCAGGATCACAAAAGTGCCGACAGCCGCAAACACGTAAGTAGCTAGAATGCCTACCAACTGGGTGACGATTAGCCCCGGATTCCCGGCAAACAGCCCATCATTTCCGGCAGCGTTAACCGCTTTAGTCGCAAACACGCCAGTCAGAATCGCACCCACAGTTCCGCCTAAGCCGTGAATCGGGAAGGTATCCAAAGAGTCGTCAAATCCCAGCTTAGCCCGGAAACTAACGCCAAAGAAGCAGCAAACCGAAGTGATCGATCCGATCAAAAGCGCCCCCACTGGCAGCACGAATCCAGCCGCAGGTGTGATGCCCACCAATCCCGCTAGGAAACCGCTAGCAATTCCCACTGCTGTCGGTTTGCCTCTGAGCACCCATTCGAGGATTGTCCAAGTTAAACCGCCTGCTGCTGTTGAAATCATGGTGGTGACAAAAGCCACTGTTGCTAAAGAACCAGAGCCCAAAGCACTACCACCGTTGAAGCCAAACCAGCCGAACCACAGCAGCCCAATTCCCAGCAAGACGTAGGGTACGTTGTGGGGGGTGTGGGGCTTGTTCAAGTGGTCTTTGCGGGGCCCGATTACCCAAGCTGCGACAACCGCAGAAACACCGGAACTGATGTGCACGACTGTGCCGCCGGCAAAGTCTAAAGCTCCCATCGCCCCCAGCCAGCCTCTACCCCAAACCCAGTGGGCTAAAGGAGAGTAGATGAAGGTAGACCACAGCAGTACGAACCAGAAATAGGTTTTAAATGTTACCCGTTCGACGATCGCCCCTGAAATCAAGGCCGGAGTGATGATGGCGAACATCATCTGGTAAACCATGAAGACTTGGTGGGGTATGGTCGGTGCGTAGCCGATCGGATCTGGTTTGTCGGCCGTGACGTTGTTCAAGAACATCCAGTCGAAACCGCCGATGAAGGTTTCGATCCCTTTGCCAAAGCCTTCGGACGCTGGAGTGGAAACATCAAAGGCTAAACTGTAGCCCCACAGCGTCCAGGTGACGCCGATCAGTCCCATCATGACTAAGCTCATCATCATGGTGTTGAGGACGTTGCGCGATCGCACCAGTCCCCCGTAGAAAAACGCCAACCCCGGTGTCATCAGTAATACCAGTGCTGAGGAGATTAACATCCAGGCCGTATCGCCGCTGTCGATCGGATTCGGCGCCACCGCAGTAGCGGCACCAGCATCTTGAGCTATGGCATTGCCTGTCAGCGGTACGCTTAACAGCCAGAGTGCAATGATGCCGATCGTTAAACTTTTTTTGATCACGTTAGTTGTACCTTTTCATACTCACCAATTTTCAGGGAAGACCGAGCCGATTTTAGATGTGAGGATTTTAGATGCAATAGTTATTTGGTTTTAAGTCCCTGTTTTAGCGGAACAAATCTTCAATAGATAATTCCCCAATCCTCAACCCCCCGACTTCGTATAGCCGGACTCATCTAAATTCGTCAACTATCAATCTAATGGTCTATGCCTTTTGGATTGCACCATTTGTACAAACAGTTATTCTGTATCACCCTATACTAAATAGCTAAGTATCATATTTCTTAATCTATCACTGGATACTTGACATAGCCAGTGATCGCAGAGTAATCAAAGAGGGGGAGTTGAGGAGAGGGCGGGAGTTTTGAGTTGGGGAGAGTCGGAGGAGGAGAGTTGGGGAGAATGTTACTTTATCCTTTATCTTTCTAACTAATGACTAATAACTAATGACTAATAACTAATGACTCATGACTCATTTTTCAACTGCATCTGATCGAACAGTTGCAGGGCTGATCGCCAAACCAGATAACCTTGATCGTTAAGGTGCAAGCCGTCTGTGCTGAGTTCTGTTGGCAAATTGCCGTCAGCATCCGCAAACAGCGGGTACAAATCCAGATACAAAACATTTTCCGAACTAGCAATTTCTTTCAGCCGTCGATTTATTGCCCTAATCCGACTGTTAGGAATCGCCAACAGGCGATCGCGATTTTCCCAAGTAGCTTGTTCCCCGCTATGGGGCAAAATCGACTGCACAACCACTTGTGCTTTGGGGTGAGCCCACCGCAAATCGCGAATAATCTGCCGCTGGTTGTCCAAAATCCCTTCGTCGGTGCTTCCCCGTAACAAATCGTTAATCCCAATCATCACAAACACAGTATCCGGGGCAGTTCTATCGAACAACTGCAACCGCTTCAGCAAACCCAGGGAAGTCTCCCCCGAAATCCCTTGATTCAGCCAAATTCGATCGACTGGTAACAGCTTAGTCGGGAACCACATACTTAGAGAATCCCCAGCCAAAACACTCAGTCTTGAGGGTCGATTCGCCGCCGCCGCCTCAGCTTCGCGACCTAACTGCGTCACCCACTGCTGGTAAGTCCATTTATGTCGCGGTCCTGGAACGGGCACGTCTAGCACTGCCTTTGCAGAGATCACCGGTTGGCCCATTTGTTCCTGGGCCGCTTCTGCCGTCACCGCATCATTCGCCTGGAAGCTTTCTGTCAAGTTGTGTCCCCGCAGCAGTAGTTGAGCGACTGTAAGTATCAGTACCCCGTTCGTCACCAAAGATAGCAAAGCCCAAACCGGAACAGCTTTCGATCGGCTAACTTCCATCCCTAAGAGGGATTTATGAGTTCTACTTCTGCTACCTCCTCCAAACTTCTCCATAAACTCAAGCTATTTGCAGGCTTCACACCGAATAATTTGCACTGATTGCTGCATCAAATTTTACCGCTCAATTCAAGCCTCAATTCTTGTAGTAATCAAGCACTGTGCTGTGTTGGGCAAGGGCGGCGATGCAGAAGTTTGCTTTTTCGCACTACTTTACCATAAAAAATCTGCCTACCAAACTTTCTGGCACCGGAATCGGATTTGTCAAAGCCGCTGCTGTGCACAAAAATATATCTAAAACTTACCGAAATTACCCATTTCTGATGCTAAAATCCAAAAATGAAAAAATTAACCATAACTGAAGCAGCCAAAATTAAAGGTGTGAGTGCTTCCACCTTACGCAGGTGGGAAGCCGAAGGCAAGCTAATACCGGAACGCACCGCTAACGGTCACAGACGCTATGACCTAGCTCATCTTCTGGGCTTAAAACGCGAGGGCGCTTTAACCGTTGCTTACGCTCGGGTTAGCAGTCACAACCAAAAAGATGATTTAGACAGACAAAAACAAGTTTTGGAATTGTTTTGTGCATCTCAGGGGTGGCAATTCCAAATCATTGAGGATATAGGTTCTGGAGTTAATTACAGTAAGGGGGGTTTACAACATCTAATTCGGGCGATCGCAGACAATCAAGTAGAAAGGTTGGTATTAACTCACAAAGACAGACTGCTGAGATTTGGTTCTGAACTAATTTTTAATTTGTGCGAACAATTTGGGACAGAGGTAGTGATTATAAATCAAACCGAAAATACTAGCTGTGACGAGGAGTTAGCTAAAGATCTACTAGAAATAATCACTGTTGTCTCCGCCCGCCTTAATGGTAGCAGGGATCCCAAGAACAAGCGCATCGTTGAAGAACTGAAAGCAATTGCCGGTAAACTCTAATCAATACACCAGCTTGCAAAGTTCGTTAGTTACAGATTCTCAATTCCCAATTATCAATTATCGGCGCACATCTCATGCAATCGGAAAATACTATATGTAAGGCGCTGCATAATAGCGGCATAATTTTGATTTTTTTGTCAGATGGGATCTCTTCGCCCGAAGGCGTGTATTTTCACAGCAGGCGGGACACCCCACAATAATCATCATCAAATTGTGCAACGCCATATGTCAGCCATTAAAGGTCAACTAAACATAAAATTATGCCCGCGTTCGCATGGAAGATTGAAACGCGAGCACAACGATAGACAGCAATAAGTAGGCGGATTTCAGATTGTGGTTTTTCTGAATAAAGGCGTGAATTAGCTGATAAATAGCTAATGTAGGACACGAAAGCTGAATTGGTCGCTCTCTTTGCACGCTCTACAGTTTGGTAGTCTTGCCTCCAGAACCCCCACCATAACCGCCGTAGCTGGTCTCACTTCTGTTATCCAAGCTCGTTTCCTTCACAAACCCAGTGTAAGCTTCCATCCCGTGTTCGCCGATATCCAAACCTTCAGCCTCCTCTAAAGCAGAAACGCGGATACCCAGCAAAGCTTTGAGTGCCAGCCAAAAAATCGTACTCAGCAGCACGGTCATCCCACCTACAGAGATAATGCCGACCAACTGCGCCCAGAGTTGACCGAAACCTCCGCCCACAAGCAATCCGGCTGCCGGGCCTGCGGTATAAATTCCCGTTCCAGGCCCGTCAGCAAACAAGCCCACTGCCAGAGTTCCCCAGATGCCACAGACTAAGTGAACTGAAGTTGCCCCTACAGGGTCGTCAATTTTCAAGTTGTCGAAGAAAGTTACGGCGAAAACTACCAGGATGCCCGCGATCGTGCCAATAATGGCAGAGTTGGGCACGTTGATCCAAGCGCAGCTAGCTGTTACGCCGACTAAGCCGGCGAGGATGCCGTTGATAATCATCGAAAGGTCGGGTTTGCCCAGGTACAGCCAAGCAGTAATGGTTGCAGCAATTCCCCCGAAGGCGCCGCCGGTGTTGGTGGTGATCGCAATGTGGGCGATCGCATTTGGATCGAGTGCCATTGTCGAACCGGGATTAAACCCGAACCAACCCAACCACAAAATCAAACAGCCCAGAGTGGCA
This sequence comes from Microcoleus sp. S36b_A4, assembly GCF_036700645.1. Lineage (NCBI taxonomy): Bacteria > Bacillati > Cyanobacteriota > Cyanophyceae > Oscillatoriales > Microcoleaceae > Microcoleus > Microcoleus sp. S36b_A4. The sequence continues at coordinate 8,526 of NZ_JAUBPI010000011.1, forward strand.
ATGCTCATATTGTGTCCCGGCATCGCCACAGTATCGCCGTCGCGGTACTTGCCGATCCGCGGCCCCAACAATGCCGCTCCCATCAAAGCAGCCCAACCGCCTACCGAGTGAACCACTGTCGAACCGGCAAAATCCCAGAAGCCTGCTTTTGCCAGCCAGCCACCGCCCCAAATCCAGTGTCCGGTAATCGGGTAAGCAATTCCTACTAGCAGCAAGCTGAAAATTAAGAATTCAAGGAATTTAATTCGCTCTGCAACGGCTCCAGAAACGATCGTCGCAGCAGTTCCCGCAAAAACTAATTGGAAAAAGAATTTAGCGTTAAGAGGCACTCCCGTCCAGTTTAATGAGCTGAAAATGCCTTGATAAGCGTCTCCTGTGGCGGGGCTGTTGTCGGCTACATTCCACAGAAAAAATCCGCTGCTGCCGATAAAATCGTTGCCGTCGCTGAACATTAAGGCAAAGCCGATCGCCCAAAATGCGATCGTAGAAAGCGCAAAAACAATCAAGTTTTTGGACAACACGTTAACCGCATTTTTCTGACGGCAAAAACCGGTTTCCAACATACCGAAACCGGCGTTCATAAAGAACACTAGCATCCCCGCCACCATGACCCACATCGTATCCAGCCCCACCTTAAGGCTTGCTAATTGTTCCTCGGTGGTTGGCGTGGCAGGGGTTTGGGCTACCGCCGCATATCCCCACACCAAGACGATGATTACAGCTAAAGGTATGCAGGCTTGCCAACTTGGAGTGAGGCGGGCGATCGCCCGTGGTAACTTCTTCAACCTGTTGACTTTCGTAAAAAATTTAGCTGCTGGCAAATTTAAAGCCTCGCGCCTGACTTGTTTCGACTTTTTCTTTCCGACAGTCATTTTAATCACTTTTACCCTCTTTACGGCTAGTAAGCTCAGCAATATTCGGAAAACTTTCCAATCTTACTACAAAAGTTTATGGATTATTTGTTGAGATTGAGATAGTTATGATAGCCTAGCTCTTCTAGTTGATTTTGTTTTTTCAGTACAGATTCGGACAAAGTTTTGCGGTAATGCAAAACTCGCTCTAGCAATTCTGGCTGATGAGCTGCCAGTATCTGAACTGCCAGCAAGCCAGCATTCTTAGCGTTGCCGATCCCCACTGTTGCTACGGGTATCCCGGCTGGCATTTGCACGATCGAGTACAGCGAATCTACCCCTTGCAGGTGGCGGCTCGGTACAGGCACCCCAATTACGGGCAAGGGGGTTAAAGATGCTACCATACCCGGAAGGTGCGCCGCTCCCCCTGCTCCTGCAATAATGACTTTCAAGCCTCGTTGGTGCGCGGTTTGGGCGTATTCCACCATGCGCTCAGGGGTGCGGTGCGCCGAGACGATCGCCACGGAGCAAGCAACACTGAATTCTTCGCAAACTGCGATCGCATCTTTCATTGTTGGCAAATCCGAATCGCTACCCATGATAATTCCAACTGTCGCTTGATTCATAAAATTTTCAGATTTGAGATTTCAGATAAATGCTAATTTTAAATGATTGCGTTAACTCAAATTTAGATATTTTGTACCAAAACTGACCCTTCAAAGCAATTTTGCCACAAGCCCCCGTCTGAGCAGCCCTGGAGCCAGCAAAAAGCAAAAAGCTCCCCATCCTCATCGCCAGCCACCGGATTTATCCGTAGCGAATATTAAATCTAAAATCTAAAATCTAAAATCTAAAATCGGATGACTGAAGCCACAACCCCAACTGCCACACCCACAGATATTCTCAATGCTCGCCTCCCCGGTTGCAAGGATTTGCAGATGCTTGCTGTTGACGAAACGGGAATAATTCAAGAAGTTTTACCGATGGACGCCGTATTTAAACGGATTTGTCCTCCCCATTTGCACGTGCTTGATATAGCAGGCGATTGGCTTTCTCTGGGCGGTGTTGACTTGCAGATTAACGGGGCCCTCGGTTTTGCTTTTCCCGATTTAGAAAGCAAGCATATTGAAATTTTGCCAAAAATTTGTCAATTTCTGTGGAATCAGGGAGTGGATGCTTTTTTGCCGACTTTGGTGACAACTTCGGTGGATAAGTTTAGGCGATCGCTCTCGACTATAGCTGATTATATCCGTACTGCAAAAACTACTGTTGCCGCAACCAATAAAGCCAAAACAGCGGAAATTATCGGCGTTCACCTCGAAGGCCCTTTTCTCAACCCCCAGAAGCGAGGCGCTCACCCAGTTGAGTTTTTGCTACCGCTAACTATAGAAAATGTCAAGCAAGTTTTAGGAGATTGTGCCGATATTGTCAAAATAATTACTTTAGCGCCGGAGTTAGACAGCACTGGCGAAGTCATTTCCTATTTGCAAAGTTTGGGAATTTCCGTCAGTCTCGGACACTCCCAAGCGACTGCAGATCAAGCCCAACAAGCATTTGAGCGGGGAGCTTCAATGGTAACTCACGCTTTTAATGCGATGCCGAGTTTGCACCACAGAGAACCGGGTTTGTTGGGAGCGGCGATTGTTTATCCGGGCGTAAAATGCGGTTTAATTGCCGACGGGAAGCACGTTTGTCCGACAATGATAGATTTTTTGCTGCGCGCTGGTAGGTATCAAAAAGGCGTTTTTTTAGTGAGCGATGCTTTGGCTCCTTTGGGTTTGCCTGACGGTGTTTATCCTTGGGATTCCCGACAAATTGAAGTCAGAAAAGGTACAGCTTGGGTAAGATTAGACTACCACTCGCCCCTGGAATCTGCTACTTTGGCAGGTACAACTCTGCCGCTGTTGGCGGGAGTTCAGAATTTGGTAGAGTGGGGAATTTGCGATGCCGAAAGTGCGATCGCCCTGGCAACTGAATCTCCGAGAAGGGCGATAGGAATTTCGGGAATTATTGGCAAATCGGCAGCTCAATTGTTGCGCTGGAATTTAAATGTGGCGACAAAGGAATTGACTTGGCATCGACTCTTTTAGCCTGTTATCCCATTTTAGATTAAAGAACCTAAAATGGGGGAATGGGAGAACTGGTATTATCACATCGATTTGAGATTTTAGATGTGCCATTTTAATCTAAAATCTCAAATCGCAAATTTAAAATCGGTTGTGGCAAGTTCCACATTTTCCGAACCGAATTGCTATATAATATCTAACCGTTGGCAATAACTCAGCAGCAGGCAGATCGATGAATTTGGTAGACGACAAGACTATAGTTAGACAGTATTTTAACTCGACGGGATTCGATCGCTGGCAGCGAATTTACGGCGAGGGCCAAGTCAATAAAGTTCAGCTAGACATCCGCACCGGGCACCAGCAAACGGTGGATACAGTCATCAAATGGCTGCAAGCTGACGGCAATTTGCCTGGGCTTTGTGTTTGCGATGCTGGCTGCGGTGTAGGCTCTCTGAGCATTCCTCTGGCTGACGCTGGGGCAATTGTTTGCGCTAGCGATATCTCTGAAAAGATGGTAGCAGAAGCTTATGATCGATCGACAGCAGTTCCCGGCAAGCTCTACAACATCTCCTTCGCCGCCCAAGATTTGGAAGCTTTAACCGGCAAATTCCACACAGTGATTTGTTTGGACGTGCTAATCCACTATCCTCAAAATAAGGCGGCAGAAATGATCGCACACCTAAGTTCGATCGCCGAATCGCGACTAATTCTTAGTTTTGCACCCAAAACTTTAGCACTCACCGCCCTCAAAAAAATTGGTGAACTTTTCCCCGGCCCCAGCAAAACTACCCGGGCTTACCAGCACCGCGAAGCTGATATTATCAAAATCTTAGAAAACAATGGTTTTGTTATTAACAGAACAGCGATGACTAGCACTAGCTTTTACTATTCTCGCTTGCTAGAAGCTGTGCGGAAATAGGTTAAAAATATCTGCAAAAAAGCTAATTTCTCATCAGCATAGGGTGCGCCCCGCGCACCTTCCCTTCCCAGAGTTAGGCCAGTGAACCTCCATACTATGCGATTGCTTTGCGGACGTTCGCAATTACAAGTAAAACACGCACCGCGCACCTTCGACATCAAAAATCAGATGTTTTTCTATCTTCCTTCTTCCTCCTTCCTTCTTGCCTCTTCCTGACATCCGTTACATCCGTTACATAATCCGTTGCCGAACTTCCTTCTTCCCAATTGAATAAATATTATGTCAACGCTAATTTTAATCCGCATTTTCATAGCAGCCGCGGCCCTCTTTGGAGGTTTATCCGTTGCAGGCGGTGCTTTCGCCTCCCACGCTTTGAAAAATCAATTGAGCGATCGAGCTTTAACCATTTTTGAGACTGGCGCCCGATATCAAATGTACCATGCCCTGGCTTTATTACTCGTCGCTTTACTCTTGAGCCGCGCCCAAGAGTCTCAAACCTTTTTTGCAGTGGCTGGATGGGCTTTTATTGCCGGCACAATCATCTTTTCAGGCAGTTTGTACGCCCTGAGTTTGAGCGACATCAAATGGCTGGGTGCAATTACGCCGCTGGGGGGAGTGGCTTTTATTATTGGTTGGGGATGTTTGGCAGTTGCAGCTTGGAGTTTTAAATAGAGATTGGCAATTCCCAATGCCAAATCCCTCGGCGATAGTTCCGCTTTTTGACCCCATGCCCTATGCCCTATGCCCAATTCCCTATGCCCTATGCCCAATTCCCTAATTATCAAACACATCCCTGGAAAACATCTCTGTCAAAGTACGCAAGTAAGGTACAAATACCGTTAAATCTTCAGCAGGAAGCCGCTCACATATTTCCCAAAACAAAATCAGTAGCATATCCTGCACTAGCTCCCAACTTACATGAAGTTTCGGGTACAACATCACGCAAATTGGAAACAATTCTTGCTGTACCGGGTGAATGCTACCTTCCAAAACGCACCAGCACAAATAGCTTTGAAAAATCTCGACATCTCGAATACCAGAAATTTTTACCTCGTGATCGCTCAAATACCCGCTGCTGCTGCGGTATCCTTGATGCTGGGCACTAGCTCGATCGTACACTGCACTAGCAATTTGAGTCGTGTGCTGCAACAAATGCTGAACCGCTAATAGAGCTCTTGAATTCGGGGGCTGATTCGCCGCAGCCTCGTTAATCTCTCCGTAGGGAATGTGCAGGTAGTCGTCTACAACTTTTAAGTAGGGCGCAAATTCGGCTCTCTCTGACTCCGAAAGACATCCTAACAAGATTTTGCTAGTGTATTGAAATTCCATTGTCACAAATCCCAGCACTAACGGATCTGTCTCTGAGTATTTTCGCCTCACTTTGATAATATCTTTTCCCACCAGCACTGACAAGCGGAAAACAGGTTCTCTATCCGCATAAGCGTCTATTGCTTTCCGATATAAGGTGCGAGCATCGGCGGAAATTTCTAAAGAATTAATTAAGCTCTTATCGATCGCGTGCCGCTGTATTTGTTTCCCTAAAAGAGCTTCTACTCTACTCCAAGCTATCTCGCTGGCTAATTTCAGGGTATCTGTCAATTTGTCAACTATTGGGGCTCTATTTCCCTCAAAATTAATTAAATCGAGGCTTGGGAGAATTTGGCGTGGCGCTTGGTTCTCTCGTGCCGCAACTGTACTGTAATATTTTTTTGCCCAGCTAACTGCGAAGGAAGAAACGCTGACACATTTAGCTTTTAGGAGTTGGTCAGTGTCCGATCCGGTAACACCTTGAGACGCCTGACTTGCGGTCTGTTGAAGTTGCTCTGCTGCTGGTAAAGATTTTGAAGATATTTGTGAAATACCCATCATGATAAACCTCGTTTTTTTATTAAGTCGCACCCGATCGATTCCCCTAATTTTTAACGTTGTTAACTACAATTTTCTGCATTTGTACGCTGACAGTCATCAGCCATTACGCTTAAAGCTATAAGCTATTTGGCTCGACTGCCTGCATCTTTTATAAACTGCACGTTAATAACATTATTGATTGTGCGCTCGATCACCATCACCCTGTGATCGCGACAGTTATTTATTTTTTTGACCTATAAAGAGGACGGGAAATAAATTTAATTTGTCTTAAAACCTGATAATTAAAGTCAAATCTGCCTCTAAAAAACTGTTGCTTGAAATACTTTATCTTTCTTTTGGATCGCTTTGGTTTAGCGCCCTAATCTCTTAAAGAAGCTAGGCTACAGCACGATCTAGCGATGACTTTGGTTAATTTATTTCTATAGGTGAATTAAAAATGTATTTTGAGCCTGACGATTGTTATGAAACCCTAACAAATTTAACGCTCGGCTTTTCTAAATAAAAAATTAAATTTGAGATGAGAATCAGATTTATGTGCATTTAGTTAATGCCATTGCCAGGGCAGTTTTTTGTGATCAGTTGTTTAGCCGTGAAGCGAAGCTATCCCGTAGGGAATCGCCCGCAATAGATCGTCGTCCATTCGATCGACAAACTACCCTTCAAAACCGGAATGAGCGAGTGACTCGCCCGGTAGCCCGCACATTTTGCCAAATCTGGCGGGATCGAGTCCTGCCGGAGGCGGAACCCTGTCCCTACAACGATAGGATTAGGTTGATTGGACACCACGGGCGATCAATCCTCACAAACAGCACGGCCAGTACGTCTTTAAGGCTATGGCTTCGGGTAGGATTAGTAGGACGAGAGGAAGTGGATAAAATGAGCGCTAGCAGCAATTCAACAGAAATTAAGTTCGGAACCGATGGGTGGCGGGGATTGATTGCCCATGACTTTACTTTTGCCAACGTGCGAAAAGTCACCCGGGCGATCGCCAGTTACCTAGAAACCGCTTACACCAAAGACCGACCAGTTCTAGTCTCCTACGATACCCGCTTTCTGGCAGACGAGTTCGCCCGCACCTCGGCGGAAGTATTGGCAGATTTGGGATGGACTGTGAAAGTGGTCGATCGAGATTGCCCCACACCAGTCATCGCCTACAGCGCCAAGCATCTCAACTCCGCAGGAGCCCTGATGTTCACGGCTTCGCACAATCCCGCACCTTACTGCGGCATCAAATACATTCCCGACTACGCGGGCCCGGCTACCCCGGAAATTACCGATACAATTGTGGCAAATATTGCTGGTGCTTCTGATGCCCCAGCCAAAGGCAGCCACAACGATAAAATATCCAGTTTTGACCCGAAACCCGAATATCTGAAGTTTCTTTATACTTTGATCGATGTGGAGCGGATTCGCTCTGCTAAGTTGAAGGTGAAGTACGACGCTCTCTACTCGACTTCTCGCGGCTATCTCGACGGCGTTTTGGAACACTGCGGCTGCGATGTCGAAAGTTTTCACACCTACCGCGACGTGCTGTTTGGTGGCGGAATGCCCGAACCCAAGGGGGAACAGTTAGTTGAGTTGGTGGAAGCTGTTAAGAAGGATTCGGCGGATTTGGGTTTAGCTACCGATGGCGACAGTGATCGCTTTGGTATTGTTGACGAGTTGGGAAATGTCTTGACTCCAAATACTGTACTGTTGCTGCTGGCGCGTCACTTGGTTAAGAATAAAGGATTGACTGGGGCGATCGTCCGTACAGTCGCAACTACCCACTTGCTGGACAATTTGGCCGCCAAGTATGGTTTAACAATCTACGAAACCGCAGTCGGTTTTAAATACATCGGCGAAAAAATGCGGGAAACTGCAGTACTCATCGGTGGCGAAGAGTCGGGCGGTTTGAGCGTTTTGGGTCACATTCCCGAAAAAGACGGGATTTTGGCTGATATGCTAGTTGCTGAGGCGATCGCCTATGAAGGCAAACCGCTTTCTCAGCTAGTCGAAGAAGCCATTAAAGAAGCCGACGGCCCCCTGTACAACAAACGTTTGGACTTGCACCTAGAAGAAGCCCACAAAGCAGCCGTTTTGGAATCTTTTACCAAGAATCCCCCCACAGAAATAGCAGGTATCGGCGTTAAGGAAATCGGCCGCAAAGACGGGATTAAACTTTATCTTGAAGACGGTGGCTGGGTACTGCTGCGACCTTCGGGAACCGAACCCTTGATGCGCGTTTACATGGAAACCAATTCTGTGGAAAAAGAAAGCCAAGTTGCCCAACACATGGAAAAAGTAATTTCCCAGTTAGAACCTGTTTAAGTTTCTACCTATTCCAACGGGGGTTTTTCCCCTAGCGCTTGGGATTGTGAGGTGCGCCGAAGCGCACCTTACGTATTTTTGATAACTGCTGGGTCAGTTATAGATTTGCAATACACTTGGATTTGTTTAAGTTTGGGAAGTGTCAATTTGTTTATGTTTGTTAAATTTTTAATTAATTAAAAAAATCCTCTATTTTTCCGCATCTACTTGACTTTTCCCCTAATCGTATTTTAGACTATTATATAATGGGATGGTTGCAAAAATAAAAATTTTACACGTATTGGAATTATAAAAAAAGTATACAAGTTAAATTACTAGCCTGTCAACCGGTTTATGAAAACAATTCCTCTGCTCGCCATTAGTTTTTTAGTAGCAATTTTAGTAAGCGCGATCGGCATTATTTCAGTGCAGAACGCTGCCCCCGTATCCTTAAACTTTATCTTTTTTCAATCGATACAAATGCCCGTAGGAGTAGTATTGGCAATGAGCCTGAGTGCAGGACTTATCGGAGGTGCGCTACTGCAACCGCTGTGGAACCTTTCAGATTCCCAAAACTCGCGTCCTAAATTTCAGGCAAATCCAGAAGAATCCGACACCGCACAATATTAAATAAATTTGATCCCTTAGAGGGAATATACGTGACCGTCAATCAGCAATCGAGTAATTCCCTTAGCTCGCAAATAAGGCGCTGCTTTTTGCAGCATACTGCTGTCAGGAATCTTGAAAACTCTTTGATTGCGAGTAGCAAATCGGCGGGCCACTCGGTGATTGTCAAACACTGCCAGGGTTTTCTCGCGAATTTCCGCCGCCGGAATTTGACCGAGTTCGCCAAAAGCTTTTAGAGGTCTAGTGATTAACTCTGCCGCACGATCGACCACCAAATAACAAATTTTGGGCAGAGATGCTTCGCTTAAAGGCAAAACTTGAATCAGTCCTGTACCCCGAAGCTCGTTAGCGAAGCCCTCGAAGAGGATCGACTCGCCCGACGATAGTGAACCCAGGAGACTGCCTTCAAACAGAGAGTCTTCATCCTCTACATCTTCGTCGAAGTCGTCATCTAAATCGTCTTCATCCTCATCATCATCCTCATCATCCTCGTCGTCGTCCTCGAAATCCCTAAAGTCTTCACCTGCCAGCAGCCCTTCTGCTGGCAGCATTGCCTTTAGTTCACCAGTCACAACAGCGCGGTGGCTTCGATCGGCAATATTGGCTGCTTGGGCATCTGGCAAATCAGAAACATCTAAATCAGACTCTACATTGCCTCGAATTTCTGGTTCTGCAACTGGTTCAGGGACTGAGTTAGAACGCTTTCGGATTGTCGGTCTCGAATTTGAGGCTGACGGCAGGACAGGGACTGACTCCGACAGGGGGACAGCTACAGGATCGGTTTCGCCATCTGCCGGCGACTCAGTAGTCGCCTCTGTCGGTTCAGAAACACTGCTGCGATCGGACAAACGCTTTTGTTTTTGCTGCACTAGAAATTCGTATTCCGGCTCCGACAAAGCCCCCTGAATGATGCGCCTCACAGTCGAACTGCTCACTCCGTAGCGCTTTGCCAGAGTGATAGTATTCTCGTTAGACTGTCGGTACAGCCTGATGAGTTCGCGTTTATCGGAATCGGAGAGTTTTGTAGGCGTCATGCCAAGTTTTCCAGCAAAAAGACGTGAAAAGACGCAGGCTAGCAGTCAGCGAACTATGATTTTTGATTTTCGATTTCAAGCCCAGAGATGCCGACAAGGGCAAAAAAGCTGTCGCGTCGCCATCGCTTGCCAAAGCAACCCTAATCTCAAATCGCTAGGCTGCGCGACGACTGCGTCTGCTCTGGCGAGAACGGGTTGAGATGTCATGTTCCAAGATAGCTCCAATGCCGAACAGGATGGCGCTGAAAACAAAAAAGACTTCCAGCAAACTGCCGCTTTGATAACTACCCTCAGCCTGAGTATCGCGCCATTTAAAGTACATATCTGCGATGTAAAGCGAAAAAGTTGCAGCCGCAATCATTCTCCAAGATTGGGAAAAACGTCCTCCCCAAAACGCCAGCAGCAATGCAGTAGCAATAATCAGCAGAAAAACATCCCCAACGATGTAAAACAAATTGATTGCGTTTTTGTGAGGCGCCAGTTGCTTATCAAGTGCCATCACCCATGCGGGAGCTTTGATTTCTGCTTCTTCTTCGGGTGCTGATGCAGCATCATCGGTCGCGGCTGCTTTTGCCTGTAACTTAGACGAATTTTCCAAAGCAGGCGCTCTTCCTGTGGCAGCGGTTGCTGGTGCAGATGTCACTACTTCTTCTTGAGTGGCTGCCGGAGCCATTCCTAGCTGGGCCCTCCAAGAGTCAGGTGCAGCAACCCAAATAGCTACAGCTATCCCGAAGGCTGCAATTCCCGCTAACAAAGCCCACTGCCAAATTTCTAGATTCAGCCGCTTGGAAGTCACAGCTACAACCATGCCCCCGATAAGTACCACATAGCTGGCCAGATAAAACGCATCTGCTGGAGACACGTCCGGGTCTAACCCGAAATAGAGTTCCCAAATCCCGAACAGCACGCCGGCTATGAAATAGAACAGCATCCCCAGACCTATGCCCAGCCAGACGTTGCGCCCACTGACCATGTGGGGGCTTTGCCAGTTTCTAAAACAGACTAAAGCCGCTCCCAAGTATGCTCCGCATTCAAAAATATAAGTGCCGATCGAGTACCACAGAGGTAAACCCTCTTCTGCAGAGAGGGGGACGCTGAACAGCAAAAAAAACAGCAGCGCCATGACAGCCCAGACAATGCCTGCAATCACTAGGGTCTGAGCTGACAGTAAAGATGAAGATGTAGATGACTTTTCTGAAGTGCTACTCATAGGGATTCCACGAGACCTAACTAGCGGTTGAACGGACCCCATCTCAATCTTTGATTGTAGATGAGGATTCTTTCGCCAAAAAAACTTAAAAAACCTAGATCTGACGCTTCCGGAATAACTGGCGTCCTCAGTGTGTCGTCGGGACTTTTGCCCTCGTACACTATAGAAAGACTAAGCAAGAATAATCTCTATTTACTAATTCAATAAATTAGTCGTTAGTCGATCTTTTACCCGGAAATATAATGATAGATATACGGTAGATGTCTCCACCATTAAGGTTTTTACAGTACCAAATCTATCTCTGAAATTATACCCTCAAAGGTTGAGGGAGCTGTTTTTTTGCTTTCACTCTTCCCCACTCGTATCAATGATTGTGAGTGGGAAATGCGATCAAAACTGAGTTAAATTGCCAGACCATAGGTGGCATCCAAACCGAATCAACAATTTGGTTGTCAATACAAGTTGGCAATCCAACTTGTATATCGCGTACCCCCTACAGTGCAATTATCTAAGCTGAATTATCTGGACCCAATTGTCTGAGAAATTGTCACAGATTTTCTATCCTGCGATCCACAACTTGTTGAGGGCTGATTGTTTCAGCCAATCTAGAAACTGAGTCCGATCCGGTGCTGGCATATCTTGCAGCACATCGCTCACTCCCTCCGCGAAGTCCGTATTGCCAAAATATGATTTGCCCAAGCGGTGGAGTTCTTGCAATAAGGTTTTGAGATGCTGCTCTTGCCAAGGAGGCACCTTGTGAGTTTGCAAGGGACTAACGGTTAGCCAGTTTTTTATCGCATCAGGGGAGTCTGCCTGGGGGAAGTTTCCCTGCTGAAATACCTTGGCGATATCTTTCTGAAACGATGTGGCTTGCCTTGCGCCTAAGAGGTCTTCTACATCGAAGTAAACAGCTTGGAGTAGCAGCAGACAAGCCTGCGCGAACAGTGGCGCTTTGGCTGCTTCATTCCCTGCCGGTTCTTCACCGGCAAGCTGATCTAAACGGACTTTTCCCCAGACGCTATATCGATCCGGCTCTTCTAGCAGAACACAGGCTTTGCCTCGGTTGTCGGTTAAGTCCCGCCACAAGGCTCTGGCGTCTTCTGCTTGTTTGCCGTTGAAGGCGCTGATCAGGCGAAAAGTCTGCCCCTGATAATTGAGAATGGGAATTTGTTGATCCCGTTTTGGGTGTTGAAAATTGGTTATTTCAACATCCTGCCGTTTCAGAATAAACATGACACTGCGATTTGACTCCTGTCATGGCCGAGGTGCTGTGCTTTTGACACTCCCGATGCCTAGAGGCGAGGGGATTCTTGATTCAGCGAGTCCACTTAAATTAGCAGGATTGCTCCCGATCACCCAGAGATGGTTCTCTTCTCAAGCGTTCCGATACTTTTTTGCTAACAAATGTTAACAATTATCTAAGCTGAGATTGTCTCTCAGCCTTGGCGTATAAATCAATGCACGAAGGAAAATCCCCCGCGCACAATTTACGACTGCTGTACTGGCAACGCTTGATTTTCGCGCTCGTGCCGAGCAGGCGATTGACTGTTTTGCTTTGATGCCGTAGAGGAAGCTTATATAGAGGCTCCGTACCATCAGGGATTTTCACCTGAGTCTTTCAATCCTAGTTCTACCACATTTTTATCAAATATCAAGTCGAGCAGAATGTTAGCCAACATAACTCAATATCAGCAAATTAGTCATTCTGACTCAGCTCATACCTCAAATCAGGGGACGAGTTCTGGTTTTTCGGTAATGCGGTCAGCGTTTTAGGCTTTGCCACTAGGCGAGGTTAACATAACCCATAGACATCTGGGAAAAAGCACCTGTGACTCTTTTGCTGTCTGAGTTCCATCTTAATTTGGGGAGAGATATCCGATCGACCAAATATTGGGGTTTCAACTCGACCTCTAAATACTTTACCCGAGTTTACGTCCTACCTAGTTTTGATTGTAAATTGACAATTATGCGGTTTGCAGGTGAGTCCCTCCAGCTTTTGTCAGATACAGTCTTGAAGGCAAAGGCACTCTCATCATCTTGGTTTTTTTCCCGAACCATCGCGCTGCAAGCCATATTTTTCTAGATAAAAGCGGTTTCTGCGTAAGTCATCAAATAATTTACTTGCTCGATCGCACACTGCACCGATACAATAATGTTGTTAGCAATTTTTGAGTTGGGTGCGTAACTCAGTTGGATAGAGTAGCTGCCTTCTAAGCAGCGAGCCGCAGGTTCAAGTCCTGCCGTACCCGTTACACAAATTTAATGATATCAAGGGTTTCAGCAGTTTTCTCCTGCCAAGAAAAGAGAGGCTGAGATATTATTTGCTTCGGATTTGTTTTGGATGACCGAAATCCAAAACAAATCCGAAGCAAAAGCCCCACCTGCCAAACTGGGCGAATCTTCCTGCTTCTGAGCGATCGACACTGCTACCTTTCTGAGTATAGGTTTGACACAGCCGATGCTTTATCATAAAAAGTCTATTGTGTCAATAGACTAGATCCTGCGAGGTTCAAACAGCACCAGCAGCAGGTTGTGGGCCGAGTAGCCCTCAGAGGTTATCCTTAGTAATCAGGCTAGTTTCCGACAGGTTTGGATATGTTCCCAACAACTCTATTTAATGTTCCCCAAAATTTAATGCTATTACTCGACCGCAGCGCGATCGACCGATTAAAGCCCCTATTGGCGCAAACAACCGGAATGCCTATAGTTGCATCGGAAAATACGGCAACAATTGCGCTCGTATTGGTTGCTCTGGGAATTCTGGGTTGGGGATTTTATCGCGCCAGACCTTTTGGCAAACTGGGAATTTTGGCTTGGTTGCAGTCTGTTGCCCTGATGAGTCCCTGGCTGTTGTTCTTTGGTTTGTTCGCTGCCGGAATTTACCTCAATCTAGTTGCGGTATTGTTGCTGCTGGTGGCATCCACGGGATTATACATTTATCTGGGCCGGCAATTGCGTAAGGCTGCATCTGAGACAGTGCTGCCGCGACCGGATGCTGCTGAGGTAAAGTCCCAAAGCGATGCTTTCTCGGACCCTGACTCGCAGCCGACACCAGCCAAAGAAACCATAAAGATCGTCACCTCCTCGCCTGGGAATAATGAATCAGAAATAATTCCCGTTCCGGTGGAAGATCTCAAGGCAATTAAAGGCATCTTTGGAATTGATACTTTCTTTGCCACAGAGACGATTCCCTATCAAGATGGGGTAATTCTCAAAGGCAATCTTCGAGGAGACCCAGAACAAGTACACTCACGTTTGACGGCAAGTTTGAAAGAAAAATTAAACGATCGCTACCGTCTATTTTTAGTAGAAAATCAGGACGAGAAGCCCGTAGTTATTATCTTGCCCAGCACCAACGACCCGCAGCCCACAACCGTGTCTCAAAAAATCCTAGCAGTCGTCCTGCTGCTGACAACAATTGCTACTAGCTTAGAGACAGGCGGTTTGCTGCTAAGTTTCGATTTCTTTAACTCGCCGGCTAGATATCTAGAAGTTCTGCCAATTGCAGCGGGAATTTGGGCGGTTTTAGGATCTGGGGAAATTGCTCGCCGAGTGCTGGCAAATCGGTACAAGGTTGGCTTGAGTTGGCCGTTTTTTATACCAACTTTGCAGATAGGTTGTTTTGGAGCGATCGACCGTTTTGAGTCGCTGCTACCCAACCGTAAAGTTTTGTTTGACATCGCTTTTGCCGGGTCAGCGGCTGGGGGAATAGTTTCTGTGCTAATGCTGGTAACGGGTTTGCTGCTGTCTCACCCCGGCAGTTTGTTCCAAATTCCCGCAGAATTTTTCAAGGGCTCGGTTTTGGTGGGAACTTTGGCCAAAGTGGTTTTGGGTTCGGAGTTGCAGCAGCAGATTGTTGACGTTCACCCGCTGGTAGTTATCGGTTGGTTGGGCTTGGTAATAACGGCGATTAATTTGATGCCGGCGGGACAGTTGGACGGGGGTAGAATCGTGCAAGCCATCTACGGTCGGAAAATAGCCAGTCGCACTACTTTGGCGACTTTTGTGGTGCTGGCTATCGTTTCTTTAGTTAATCCTTTGGCTCTGTATTGGGCGATCGTGATTCTGATTTTACAGCGGAATCTGGAGCGGCCGAGCCTCAACGAGCTGACTGAGCCTGACGACGCTCGCGCGGCTTTGGGTTTGCTAGCTTTGTTCTTGATGATTGCTGCCCTGTTGCCTTTGACTCCGGCTTTGGCTGGCCGTCTGGGAATAGGGAATTAGCAGTAGTCGGGCATCTTTGGTAATAGGCTCTTGGGTTGCGGTAAATTAGTGGAATATAGGAATTGAGCGATCGAACTGGGAACTGAAGGGCGATCGGGTTCCTAACTACTAATTTCCCATTAATACCCGCGCCCAGGGCAATTTATCTACTACCAAAAGTTGATTTTTTTACAACCCAAAATTTGTTTAAACTCGATCAATTAAGTTTAAATAAGTTATCTGAGCCTATAGGATACAGTCATGGCTAATCAACTTCCTCCTGTATTGGTAACTTTTGATGCAGATGTTTTAATGACTGGCCGAACCCAAGTTTGGCAAGAATATGCGAAGGTGGGAACTTGCTATATCCCAGAAGTAGTGTACGACGAAATAGATCGTCTGACAGGGCAAGCGGTGGAAAAAGCTCAAGAGCAAGTAGCTAGAGAGTTTATGCGATTTTTTGCCGACAGCGGCTGGATTGCAACTGACGCTCAGGAAACACACCGCGCTCTCGAACCTTCGATCAAAAATCAAAGCAAGCCAGCAATGCTGGTGGTGGCGACGGCTCAGTGCGTTTACGGTTTGGCTCAAGAACACCCGGACGCATTGGTGATTTTTGTGTCCAACAGCCAGCCTCTGCTGAAGCGGCTGGCTTCTGTAGGCGCTACGAATCTCTGCGGGATTACCGGGGCGATGCTGTTAAATTGGGCGAGGAAAGGGGAACGCCCGCCGGCGGCGACTCAGCAATTGCAAAGTTTGATGCGTACCCTCGCCGAACGCAAATCGACTCAGCGCCATAACAGCAGAATTCAGGATGCTGCTGTTGGCCACACGGGGGCTTCTGCTAGTAAGTTAACGGGAACCCGCGGCGCTTCTGAGCTAAACTCGCCCAGCAGTTTTACTAAAACTAATAAAACGGGTTTGACTGAGAGCCGCAGTGCGAGTTCGCGGCCCAAAACACCGCGGCGTAATCGCGAGGAGGCGAGAGATTACGAGCCGGCTGTATATCGCATGAAACATATTACACCTCCGAAAAAAAGGGACAGCGGTTTTCTGTCTACTGTGTTCAATTTTTTGGGAGCGTTATTTTTCTTGACGGTAGCGGTAGGTATTTTGTGGCGAGTGTTCGATGTTAGGGGTTTTAGAAAGACTTTTGTGCCGGCTCTACCACAGCCTGTGCAACAATTTGTTAAGTCGATCGACCCTAAATAATCTGGTTTTCTGAAAATTTCACCTTCTGATGTGGCTGATTGGTGCTTTCGATCATCGTTAATCCTGCACCTTGGGAAACTGGAATAGCACGCTTGGTTCAAAAATGAGTTCCCTCCCCTAAATATAGCGGTAAGGTTTTTGTGGCGCACCCTACGGTTAGAATGTCTGGCATTAGTCCGCTGGGAATTTTCAACGGCTACTATCACAACAGAAGGCGAACGCTTCAATTTAGTGCTCTAAAAATTCCTTGCCATGCTGAACGGGAACGAAATAATTAGTGGATTAGCATTGGCTTTTGGGGGTTTTGCGTATGCTTTAGTATTTTTTGTTCTTCTTCCCTTCAGACAGTACGATTATGCAGCACCACTTGGGGCAATAGCAATGGCGATCGCCCTTACTGTAGCAATGAATTGGCTACTATCTGCATCGTTGCTAACCGGCTGGAGTTGGGTGGCTGCATTATTTGGTTTTCAGGTAGCCCTCATATTTTTTGGTAGCGTGTTTTTGGAAGATGGGCTGTACCTGCCAAATTTGTTGTTTTTGGGAACTATGATCGTAGGATATGTGAGCGTTTATACCAGTTTTTCACAACAAAAAACACTGGTAATTGTGGGTTTATGTACAGTATTTTTCCTAGCTTTAATGTACTTCTCTTTCATTGGTGGCTATGTGATCAAAGGCAAAAATCCGTTTCAGGGTTCTTCTACCCAGATGCTGCCACTGTTGAATCAAAGGGTAGAAATTATCACCGACAATCCCAAACAATTTTATTTGAATGGTAAAACTGGCGAACTCACGCATATTTACCGTTATGAGGTGACTGTGAAACTAGATTCGGGAGGAGACGAGAGATTGATGTGGCCCTATGTTGATGTTTGGTGGCAGGATATTAAGGCTGCTAGCGAACAGAAATCGCAGTAATTTATATCATTTCCGGTGGCACCGAAATTGATATCATTCACTATTTAAAGCTGGTGCTGTTCCTTCTACAGGTCGAATAATGACCGATTTATTAGTAGATTGTTGCTGAAAAAGTGCCTTGAGTGCCAATTCAAGATTTTCTGCCATGACTATGCGGTTTTCGTAGACAGCAATAACTCTGACTAAAGTTGGCAAACTATTGCGCTCTGCTTCTAGGTAAAGAGGTTCCACATACAGTAAAGATTGTTCAATGGGAATTACTAATAAGTTTCCTTGAATTGCTTTTGAACCCTGGCGATTCCAGAGAGATATTTGTTCGGAAATAACTGGATCTTGGTTAATTAAAGCTTCTATTTGTTCTGGACCGTAAACTAATCGCTGTTTGGGAAACAAGTACAAAAGCAATTTTCCGTAATTGCCACCATCAGATCTACCTGCAATCCAAGCAATTAAATTGTTGCGACTGACTGGTGTAAATGGAAGCAGCAAAATAAATTCTTCTGCTGTTTCCGTTGGCAGCTTCATAATCAAATAATACGGTGCTACGGGCTGCTGTTCGCTGCCATAAATTTCATTGGGAACTCGCCACAAATCCTCTCGATTGTAAAATACTTGCGGGTCTTCCATATGATAAGTTAGCAAGCGTTCGGATTGAATGCTGAACAAATCTACTGGATATCGGATGTGTTTTCTGAGAGCCGGAGGCATTTTGTCAAGGGGTTTGAAGAGTCCTGGAAAGATAGCCATCCAACTGTTAATAATCGGATCGGAGGGATAGGCAACGTAGAAGTCAACAGAGCCGTTGTAGGCATCAATTACTACTTTGACAGAGTTACGGATGTAGTTAAACTCATGCTTTCCTGGGTCAGAATATGGATAGCGATCGCTCGCTGTATAGGCATCGATAATCCAGTAAAGATAGTTGGGAGATTTATCAGTAGCCGAGGGTGAAGGTTTAATCTTGTTGCTAGTTTTATCTTTTTGTTTTTCTATATCATCATGGCTAAGATTGGCGTTAGCTACTACTAAATACGGGTCAGAATCGTAGCGCAAAAAAGGAGCGATCGCCCGGACTCTTTTATTAATATTTCGGCGGTACAGTAATTTAGTTTCTGGGGTAAAATTGCGCGTCAGCGCCATTTGCCAATTTTTGAGATAATTAGCAAACAGCCAGCGCCGCCACAGAGAACCGATCGCAATTCCGCCCCTACCGCTGTAAGTATTGTAAACATTGTCTTCGCCGCTAGGATAGTCGAATTCTTTGACTTTCGTGGGCGTCATCGCGTCTGTATCGGTGATTTCGCCGTAGTAAATGCGCGGGTAGCCGATCGGAATACTAGCCCGAATTCGATCGCTAGTGACTTCCAAAGCAGTCTCTCCTTTCTGGGCTGCAACTCCAATATCTTTGACAAAATAATCCGGTAAACCGCCGACACCGACTCTGTTTACGGGAGAAAGAGTAAAGCCGTAACCGTGAGTGTAAACTAGGTGTTCGTTCACCCAAGTTTGAGCATCCGGGGCAACTGCTGTGTAATCTAATTCTCGCGCTGCCAGAAAAACTTGTTGGCTTTCTGAATCTCCCTTTTGTGCTTTTTCATTTCTGATTGTGTAGCGATCGATATCGGCATCAGGAAATGTATAATATGGTCTAATTTGCTGTAACTGTCGGGTGGTTTGCAGCAGCGGCCTCTTGTCCCATAGCCGGATGTTGCTAATAGTAAGTTGATTTTTTTCTAAGTCGGCATAAGTAAGTTTTCCGGCGGGATCGAATGTTTTTATTTCGATTGTGTTGAGGTCAAAGGCTTCTTTAGTAAAGGCAATACTGCGCTGAATATACGGCTGTTCTCGTGCTAGTTCGTTGGGTTGAACTATGAGTTGCTGCACAATTTGTGGCAGCAGCCAACCTCCCACAAGAGTTAAAGTCACCCATGCTAAAATAATTTTTTTTAGTAGTTCATTTTTAATTTTGAATTGGTAAACCTGGCACAGCATCAAAACGGCGATCGCCCCCGCCAAAATACTCAAAAATCCATAGACGGGTAGTCGCACTGTCACGTCAGCATAATTTGCCCCGTAAGTAACGTCTCCCCGCGCATACAGCAATGCGTAGCGCCCCAGCCAATAGCGGAAAGCAACGGCTAGCATGGAAGCTGCACCCAACCCGTACAAGTGCCGCTGCTGCGATCGAGAAAACCCCAAAAATCTCCCTTGACTCAGGCTATTTCCCGACAGCAAATATGTTAAAGCACAAGATACTAAACTGTACCAAAATAAAACTGTCAGCCAGAATCCTAGCAAATCTAAAATTGGCCAAATAAATACATAAAAGCTAATATTGTGATTGAAAATAGGGTCTGTTTTATTAAAATTAGTAGGGTTAAAATATTGCAAAACATTTGTCCAGCGACTGGTGGCAATAAGCCCGATCGCTAAACTGATAAAAATGGCGATCGCCCGCAGCCACAAATCAGGCTTAATTACCACAGCTAACATTGTCCCCAGCAACAAGCCTAACTGCCACCAGCGAGAAAATAGCTGCACCGCCCCATGCTGGATTGACTCAATTCCCAACTGCACGGGCGGTGGAGGTAAATTCCCCGCTATACCGAAATAGGTGAGGCTATTTGCAGCTAACAGCCCGCAGTGAATTATTATAAAAGTTGTGAGCGAACTCAATCCGAATACTGCTAACAGCAGCCAGGAAAAGGTAATTTGGGATTTAGCAACAGGTATTTCGTAATTCCTCCCGATATTCTTCCCCGTTTTGTTCGCCCCCAGTGAAGTGAATAGCGCCTCCACAACCGGCGATTTCATTTCCTCTGCGGGATGTTGCAGGCGGCGGGCTAAAGCCAAATTTCCCAGCAAAAAGACAGAAGAAACAGCAATTGCGATCGTCCCCAACAACCCTTGAGTTTTCAGCTTTAACAGAAAAACCTGAAGATATCCAACTTCCTGAAACCAGAGAATTTCTGCTGCAATGCGGGAGGCTAATTCAAAAACCAGCCATAGCCCCGCAATCAGTAGGATTATTTGACAAATTCGCCTATTAGTCATTAGTTATTAGTCATTAGTTATTGGTTGAATGATAACTGATATCAGGTTCGAGCAATTTACCCTCCCGAATGATGCTTTAGCCGCAAGGGTTGGAGGCATTTTTATTCATGGTAATTGACCGGGCATAATATGACTCCTGCTTTCCAGTCAACGGCTAACTGCTTTCCTGTCAACTGACTAATGACTAATGACCAATAACTAATGACAAACTAGCTGTACTGCTGATTGACATCCACATCCAAATTAAACAGTGTTTGCAAAGTTTGCATCGCTTGCCGCCGCGCCTCAATATCCTGCTGAGCGCGCAACTGTACCATCGGATCGTGCAAAATCTTATTCACAATCCCCCTTGTTAAAGATTCAATCACGTCTTGATGTTTCTCCGAAAATTCCGAACCCAGACGCGATAAAGCTTTTTCTAACTCTTGTTCCCGAATCAATTCTATCTTATCCCGCAAACAGCTAATAGTAGGAACCGTTTCCAGACTGCGCCACCAGAGATCAAAAGCCTCTACTTCCTGTTCCAGCAAGCCTTGAGCTTCCATTGCCATTTTGCGACGGCTTTCGTGATTTTGAGCTACCACTGCTTTCAAGTCGTCCACATTAAACGATCGCACATTAGCGAGTTCGTTCGCATCCGAGTCAATGTTGCGTGGCACAGAAATATCCACCAACATCAAAGGGCGATTCGTATCTAAAACCGCTTCCAATTTAGCTTTATTTAACAGTGGCTCGGTAGCTGCCGTACTGGTAAAAACCAAGTCAGAACTGGCAATTACCTGCATCATTTCCGAGAGCTGATACAGGTGCAATTGAGCATCTTTAAACTGACCGGCCAACTCTAGAGCGCCCCGCACAGAACGGTTGACGATCGAAATATGGCTAGCTCCTTTTGAGAGCAAATGCTGTACCAAAAGCCGCGACATTTTGCCAGCACCGATAATTGCAATTTTGCTGCTTGCTAAATGCTGACCCTTCATTTGAGCCAATTCTGCCGCCGCCGAACTTATCGAAACTGCACCGGTACCGATGCTAGTTTCCGTGCGAACTCGCTTCCCCGCTGTGAGAGCTTGCTTGAACAAGCGCTCTAAAATTCTGCCTACACCTTTGTACTGCTGGGCGAGTTTGTGAGTTTGTTTCACCTGAGCCAAAATTTGTCCTTCTCCGAGCACCAAACTGTCGAGGCCAGAAGCCACTCGCATCAAGTGCATCACCGCATCTTCGTGCAGCAAAATAAACAGGTGAGGGCGCAAAGACTGCAAAGGAACTTTACTGCATTCTGAAAGGAACTGAATAACCTCTCGCACACCAGGCTCGGATTCGCTGGTAACAATATAAATCTCTAAGCGGTTGCAAGTGCTGAGGATGGCAACCTCTTGAATGTGCGGGTAGCCGCGCAATTGGGCGATCGCTGCTTCAACTTTCTGTTCTGGAATGCTCAGTTTTTCGCGAACTTCTACCGGCGCTGTTTTGTGGCTGAGACCTACGACTGCAATATTCATATCTGTGATTTGTCACTATTTCTTTCTTAGTTGTTAACAGTCACCTGTTATTAGTTCTTAGTTTATCGCTAATTGCTAATCATCGGTGACTGTTAACCGTTAACTGTTAATTGTTAACATTTAACTGTTAACCACTAACTAATCACTAATTCAATTGCAGAGATTTCGGCTGGTCAAACATATGGATTGTATCCACAAAGCGAGCTGTTTTCGACTGAGAAGAAATTACCAAACTTTCAGTGCGAGCGCCGCCGCCAAAGAAGCGAACTCCATCCATCAGCGTTCCGGGAGTAATCCCGCAAGCTGCAAACAGAACTGTTTCTCCCGATGCCAACTCTTCAGCATTGTAAATCTTGTCAGGGTCTGTGATGCCCATGTCTTTAAGGCGAGCGATATTGCTCTCTCTGCTTTCACCGATCAAACCAGTTTTTACAACAGCCGGATCGTAAATTAACTGCCCTTGGAAGTGACCGCCCAAGCAGCGCATTGCTGCTGCGGAAATCACACCTTCGGGTGCAGCGCCAATACCCATAAGTGCGTGGATGTTGGAACCAGAAAACGCGCAAGAAATTGCTGCAGAAACGTCGCCGTCGCTGATCAGCCGAACTCTTGCACCCGCTTGCCGAATTTCATTAATTAAATCTTTGTGTCGGGGGCGATCCATGACCACCACCACCAAATCTTCAATACTGCGGCCGAGGCAATCAGAGATAATTTTGAGGTTTTGAGTGGGCGTTTTGCGAATATCTACATGATTCTTAGCAGCCGCAGGAGCAGCCAATTTGTTCATGTAGAAATCCGGTGCCGCAAACAAACCACCTTTTTCAGAGATTGCCAAAACTGCCATCGAACCGTTTTGACCGTAAGCAACCAGGTTAGTACCTTCGCAGGGGTCAACAGCGATGTCAATTTCGATCAATTCATCTATGTTGCAGACATCTTTGGCATCTTCGCGGGTACAAATACCTACTTGTTCACCGATGTAAAGCATGGGTGCGTCATCGCGTTCGCCTTCGCCGATCACGATGCGGCCGCGCATATGAATTTTGTTCATGCGCTCCCGCATGGCTTCTACAGCCACTCTGTCGGCTTCATCTTTCTCGCCTTTGCCCATCAAGCGAGCGGAGGCGATGGCTGCCTGCTCAACTACTTCGATAATCTCTAAACCGATTACATTGTCCACGAACTAGATCCTCCCAACTGCTGATGCGTGCCTTGTGCTCTTTTGCACTCCCAGCCATCAAGTTTATCAGAGGCGGGGATCTGTGCGAGCGCAAGCAGTTGCTTAGTTTGTGTTAACTTTTGCTTCTTTGATACTGGGGCTGGAAAATCTGATCCCAACAAGCTCAAAGATGGATCGCCCCAATACTTCACTCTTGCTCGATCGATTGCACGCGGGCCCCCAGGGAGCGCTAAATCGCGGACTCCAGAGGTTCCGGGGGAGCGAGTGGCTGTTTCAGGCAACTTGTCATTCCGAGTGCCGTTAAAGGTTTTATGATTAGTTTGCGATGCACGATTTCTCAGAAACCTGGTTGCTAACCCGGAATTTATCGTTACTAAACCCAAAATTTTGGTAGAAACCGGGTTTGTGAGGGTAAGTCCTAATGATGATCGCAA
Organism: Microcoleus sp. S36b_A4; assembly: GCF_036700645.1. Classification (NCBI taxonomy): domain Bacteria; kingdom Bacillati; phylum Cyanobacteriota; class Cyanophyceae; order Oscillatoriales; family Microcoleaceae; genus Microcoleus; species Microcoleus sp. S36b_A4. The sequence goes on from NZ_JAUBPI010000011.1 coordinate 31,900, forward strand.
ATCAAATGGACAGCCCCAAATCGGGACGTAGTAGAGTTTATCAGCAGGAAGGAATAAAAAATGATGATGAAAGCCCAAGATATTATGACCACAGATGTTGTTACTATTCGCGGTTCGGCAACTGTGGCTGAAGCGGTGGCGATGATGAACGATTTGTGTTTGCGCGCTTTAATTGTGGAACGTCGCCACGAACAAGACGCCTACGGGATTGTCACCGAAACGGATATTGTCTATAAAGTAGCAGCTTACGGAGTAGACCCCAAAAAAGTCCGCGTCTTCGAGATTATGACCAAACCGTGCATCACGGTGAATCCAGACTTGGGCGTGGAATACGTGGCTAGGTTGTTCGCGAATACCCGCATCCGCCGGGCGCCGGTGATTAAGGACGAGCTAGTGGGCATTATTTCGGTCACGGATATCTTGACAAAAAGCGATTTTCTTGAGAAGCCGAAGAGTATTTTATTTGACGAACAAATCGAACAGGCGATCGCGGATGCCAGAACTATCTGTGCCGAGAAAGGCGCTACCTCTAGAGAGTGCGCGGTAGCGTGGGATATTGTAGAGGAAATGCAGGCTGAGGCTTCTCACCAGCGATCGATGAAGCTTGAAAAAACGGCTTTTGACGAGTATTGCGAGGAAAATCCCGAGGCGGCTGAAGCGCGGATGTACGACAGCTAATTTAGTCATTAGTCATCAGTCATTAGTTATTAGTTATCAACTCTTATGTATGGATTGATAACTAATAGCTAACGATCGGAAATAGCTTTTTTTAGGCGAACGTCACGAAAAATAAAAATCTTAAGTGTTTGGCTCAGTCATACAAAACACGTTCAGCTTATTCCCATCTAGATCCCGAAAATATCCCACATAAAACCCCGGTAACGTGCCTCTTGACCCCACTGCTCCTTCATCCTTAGCGCCAAGTTCGATCGCTTTGTTATAAACTAAGTTGACTTTTTCTGGACTGTCAACTTGAAGTGCGATCATTACGCCATTACCAACAGTTGCTTCGTTGCCATCAAAGGGTTTTGCAACAGCAAATCCTGGCATCTCTGGAGAAACGCTCCATGCGATAAATCGGTCGAATTCCATGAATCGTTGAGCGCCAATTTCCGCAAGCAAAGTATCATAAAACTTGGCTGCACGTTCAAGATTGTTGGTGCCGACTGTAACGTATCCAATCATATTTTTTGTCCTCTAACTGATGTTAAGATAAAAAAATGTTTGAGCAAATAACAACTGAGTTAAACTGATCCTTAGAAAACCAAAGCTACAACTCAAACATCATTTTACATCATAACTGACACTATCTCGGTGTTGTCCGCTCCCATCATTTATTGCCGATCGCTAATACATTCGGGACTGTCTCTAGTTGGACTGTTGACGATCGCACTTACCGCCTTTGCTTTCATCACTTCGGAAGCATACGGTTTTAACAATGGCAAAACTTCCTGAGCATTTTTAACAGCAGGATCGAGCCACTGTTCCCAATCGCTGTCGGGGAGAATCACAGGCATTCGATCGTGCATCGGCTGCACTGTTTCGTTAGCAGCGGTAGTAATTATACAGCAAGATACAATGTTTTCATTTTCTGGAGATTCCCAATTTTCCCACAAACCGGCAAAAGCAAAAGGTTCGCCGTCTACCTTTTGAAAATAGTAAGGCTGTTTGTTCTTTCCCTGCTGTTGCCATTCGTAGAAACCGTCAGCGACTATCAAACATCGCCTGTGCTTGATGGCGCTGCGAAAAGCAGGTTTTTCGGCTACGGTTTCCGATCGCGCGTTAATCATGCGACTGCCTATTTTCATGTCTTTTGCCCAACTTGGAATCAGACCCCAGCGCATAAATTGAAACTCTCGCTGCATTTTTTCTGGTTCAACTGTTACTGTGGCAACTGATTGAGTTGGGGCGATATTGTATCGCGGTTTGATATCGGGAACTGCCGACAGTTTGAAGAATTCGGCGATGATTTCACCTGAAGTAGTTAAAGTGTATCGTCCGCACATAATTTATAATTGGTATTAACAAAAAGGTAGATTGCGATTTACCGTTGGACCGGGCGGTTTTCGAGATTATTGGTGTTAGGCAAAGATGGTTTGTAAAACCCCACCCTACGAGACATTGCTAAATTGTGGAACATTCCCAGACAACCATTCGGCGCGCAACTTTTCAATCGCTAATTCTTTAAATTTAGCTTCTACTTCAATCCAAGGAGCCTGATAATAGCAATTAGGCATTTCTGTAATTAAATCACTGTGGCGCGGATCGGCAAAAAATTCTCTGCCATTCGATATGTGTACTAATTGCCATTCAGGAACAGACCAAGTTGTGCGGGCTGCTGCGAGCATTTCGGCAACGCTGGGATCGTCGTAAGTTTCTAAATGTTCGTGAATGACGTGGTGGTGGGCGTCAAAAACCATTGGTACGCCGGTATCGAGACAAACTTCTAAAATTTCCGAGGAACTGTAAGCGTATTCGTCATTTTCAAAGGTTAAGCGCGATCGAATTGATTCGGGTAAATCGCGGATGACTGATTTGAGCTGCGAAATGCGATCGCTCTTGCCGCCGTGAATGTTCATCAGTGCCAGGGGCGATCGGGGCTGTCCCAACATATCTAAAATTAAAGCATGAGTCGCGAGAATTTTAATGCTATTTGCAACGACATCAGACTTGTCGGAACTGAGGACTACAAATTGATCCGGGTGAAGTACCAAACGGATGTTGAGGGAAATTGCGCGATCGCCCGTAGTCCACAATTCCTCAGTCATGGAGTGTAGCACTGCTTCCCCCAAATCTGTATCTGCAAAAGGGAACAGTGCAGAAGTCATGCGGTAGAGCTTAATCTGATTAACGGAACAGAAGTCGATCGCTTTGTCAAGGCGCTTTAAGTTGTCTGTATAAAGCTCGAGCAATACAGTTTCTTGTTCAGTTTCCGAAAGCTGTAAAAGTCGTTTCCGCGTGACAGTGCGAAAGCGAACTTCATTGGATGTTGTAATGCAGACTAACCCCAATTCCGGCAATTTGTCTTTTTGAAATAGTTGGTTAATCTCGCTCATTTCTCAATAATTCCTAACTTGAATTTTAGAGGTTAAATAGTTTTGTAGTAAGGACTTTAGTCCTTGGTTATGAAGCTGTGATATCAATTCCGGTTGTATCGGAATGATTAAACCACAGAGGGCACAGAGGACACAGAGAAAGAGAAGAGAGAGATAATAATTCCGATGTCAACGAATGTGATATGAGGTACTACTGAACCTGCCCAAATAGTCCGCCGAAGATTCTAATCCCTGGCGGACTATGGAAGTGCAAGATGTAATTAGTACAAACCTGATTTTTCTCAAACATCTAATCAACCGCGTCGCAGATAGCATATCGATGACAATTTAATCGATATAACTATTGCTGTTCTTCGCCAGACTCAGCCTCTTCGTCGGGTCGCGCGGTGGCAACAGGATTTTCCATTGCTTCGTTATGGAACGGATAACCGGATGTTTCTTGATTTAGCGGGTCAGCGGGTTGGTCTTCAGGGGATGTAATTTGACCGTTAGTGTTGGTATTGGGTTTTGTGGAAGAGCCTTTATGGCTGGCGTGACCGCTGCTCATCTTTTTTTCCTCAATTAGGTTTATGGAACAATTTCTAGCTTAGACTTAGCGGCTGCGGGCGATCGCCTATCTTAAGTCAGAGATGTTGCTTAATAGTTGAGGATGCTATAGCTTTTCTTGGCAACAGTGCGGTAGATAGGAAAACCGCAGATTAAGGCAGATAAACACAGATTAATGCCGATAAATTCAAGATATCTCTGCGAATGGCAATCCGATCGGGAATTGGTCGCCTGTGTACCTCACGAAAATTGAGAAAGGCTATATATCTCATGATTTTCCCTATTTCTCCTTGACAATTAACTCCGCAAACGGCCGGATCGCATAATGCTAATAACTAACCACAAACCCAAAAAACTCGCCGCCCCAAACAAACCCGTGCTCAGAAAAGATAGCTGAGGAGTTTGTGCGTTAGAAGAAATAATTGCAGCCCCCACAATCAGCGAACCCACGACAATACTAAAAGAAAGTCGGTTCGCAGAATCCCCCAGAGTGCGGCGTAGCGGATCGAGTTCTTTTAGTGTCAAGTTCCACTTCAAAGTTTCGGAAGTAACTCGGTCTAAAAGCACTTCCACCTGTCGCGGAGATTGCAAAGATAAGCTTTTGAGATCCAGGGCAGTTCTCAGCAGAGCTTGGATCGGATCATCTCCTAATAACTGACGCCGAAACATATCGGTCATCAGCGGTTTAACCTGCTCTACAATATTAAATCGGGGATTAAAAGAGCGCGCCAGTCCTTCCAAATTAGCTAGAGTTTTTGCATACAAACCGAGATTGCTGGGCAACCGAATTTTATTTTTGCGGGTGATTTCCAGCACCTCATAAAAAATTTCCGACAAGTTCATTTGCGACAAGCTCACATTGTAATACTTGCGGAGCATTCGAGCTAAATCGTTCTCTAGATTAACTAAACTTGTCGGCTGAGCAAATTCGGCCATTTCTAAAGTTAATTGAGCGCAGCGCTGAGCGTCTAAATCGACAATTGCCAGCAACATTTCTGTCAAATTCTGCTGAGTTCGCGGGTCTAATCGGCCGACCATGCCGCAGTCCAGCAAAGCTATCCGGCCGTCTTTGAGATAAAATAAATTGCCGGGATGCGGGTCGGCGTGAAAGAATCCGTCGATATATAACTGCTGGAAGAAAACGCGGCAAAGCAGCGTTGTAATTTCTTCGCGTTCGGCATTTATATCTCCTTTGTGGCGAATTCCTTGCAAATCGCCTAACAAAATTGGGACTCCGTTCAGCCACTCCATTACTAAGAGTTTTTTTGTAGTCAACTCCCAGTTAATTTCTGGTAGGACAACTTGTGTGGGGTCAAACCATTTACTTTTAGATAAATTGCGGCGCAGTTCGTCTGTGTAGCTGGCTTCTTGAATGAAGTCGAGTTCTGCACGCAGGGCGATCGCAAATTCTTCTGCTAGGGCGACAATATCGTATTGTTGACCGAAGTCTGTGAGCATGACAAGTTCTGCCAAACCTCGGAGCACGGCGATGTCTTGTTCGATGACAATCTCAATACCGGGGCGCTGAACTTTGAGGGCGACTTCGCGACCGTCTTTTAAAGTAGCTTTGTGGGTTTGGGCGATCGAACCTGCAGCGACGGCTTGAGTGTTAAATTTAGCGAAGGTATTTTCGAGAGATTGTGTGAGTTCCTGGCGGACGATTGCTTCTACTTGCGACCACGGTACGGGCGGCACTTCCGCTTGTAGCGTGGAGAGAGTTTCGATGTAGCTGGCGGGTAAAAGGTCGGGACGGGTGCTCAGCAATTGACCCAATTTGACAAATACTGGGCCTAATTCGACGAGGATATTGCGGAGAACTGCTGGAGTCGGGAGACTGGGTGCGTCGGTTTTGCGGCCGGTTAGGAGGCTTTTCATGTAGTCCCAACCGTTGCGGAAGACGACCTCTAGAATTTCTCCTTTGCGAGAAGTGTTTTGAACTAGGCTAAACAAGGGGCCTCCGGGTCGATCGGGTTTAAGGGCTATATAACTACTAGGATAGCGCTGTTGACCGGGCTGACCAGTGTCTTGGGGAATAACTTGGGGAAAAGGGTGGGAATGGGCGTGAGAGTTTTGGGGGGTGGGGCGATCGGTCTTTGGCCGTGGCATTAATCCTCATGGTAATATACTGTTAAAGCAGACATGATATTTTTATAATTAAATTTATTTACTTGAAAACTTGAAAACTTGTGTCAAATACTGGAATGAGTAAGTTATTAAATAACCCGATTTTAAATGTGTTTAAAACCGTATAAGAGACATGATTGCCATCCAATTTCCTACCAACTCGATCGAATTATCCATCAACTTAACTGACGAGCAATTTTTTCAGCTTTGTCAGCACAACCGCGATTATCAATTTGAACGTACAGCTTCCGGGGAATTAATTATTATGCCACCGACAGGCAGTGAAACTAGCAGGCGTAATGCCGATTTAACATCTCAACTCCGAGTCTGGAACCATGAAACTAAACTGGGAGTAGTTTTCGACTCTTCTGGAGGCTTTACACTCCCCAATGGTGCCGATCGCTCTCCTGATGCCTCTTGGGTCAAAAAAGAACGCTGGGATGCTTTAACACCGGAACAAAAAGACTGTTTTGCTCCTTTGTGTCCCGATTTTGTTGTTGAGTTGCGTTCTCGGACTGATTCCTTGAAGAAACTTCAAGAGAAAATGCAAGAATATATAGATAACGGTGCTAAATTGGGTTGGTTAATTGACAGGCAAAATCAGCGTGTTGAAATTTATCGCCCCGGTCAAGATGTTGAAATTATCCAAAATCCTCGCACTCTATCAGGGGAAGAGGTACTGCCAGGTTTTGTCTTAGATTTAGCAGAAATTATGTAACATTCCTGGACGCAAAAACTGAATAGCAAAACTGTTGGTAGCGGTAAGGTACGCACTGCGTACCCTACAGAATTAGTTACAATAAATCTTTCAACTTCTCATCTTCTCCCAACACTTTAATCACCTGTTTAATCTCCTGCGTTCTATCTTTTTTCACAATCAAAGTCACATTGCCATCTCTGACAACTACCACATCTTCTAAACCAATGGTGACAATTACTTCGTTCTCATCCGCTGCATAAAAAATGCCACCTTTCGTATCAATTCCGACGTGTTTTGCTAACTCCACATTCGGCTTGTCTCCTTGCAGCAAACGACCGATCGCATTCCAATCTCCCAAATCGTCCCAGCTAAACCCTACGGGCAGAACACAGGCTTTTTGCGTCTTCTCCATCAGTGCGTAATCGATGCTAATTTTGGGTAATTCCGAGTAAGCCTGCGCGCCTTTTGCTTCCAAAGCTGCCATCATTTCCGGTACATGATTTCGCAATTCTGTCAAGACAGTTCCGACTCGAAATACAAAAATTCCACCGTTCCAACTAAACTTGCCGCTGGCTACAAATTCTTCCGCAGTTGTGCGATCGGGCTTTTCCGTAAACCTCGCCACCCGATAGGCCGGAAAACCCCCAAAACTGCCAATTTCCTGACCTTGTTCGATGTAGCCGTAGCCGGTGGAAGCATAACTCGGTTTTACTCCCAAAGTGGCGATCGCATCCTGATTTTTCGCCAACTCGGCCGCCGCCTCCAAAGTCTTGACAAACTCCTGTGGTTCCCCAATCCAGTGATCCGCGGGGAAAAAACCAACAACCGCATCCTCACCGTAACGCTTGCCAGTTTCTATAGCAGTCCAGGCCACAGCCGGCGCCGTATCCCGACCCTCCGGTTCCGCCAGCAAATTCTCCGGAGGTAACAGCGGCAACTGTTCGCGAACCCCCGCAGCCAACATTTCCGACGTTACTACCCACAAATCGTCCCAACCGTTACCTAATGTTAATAGTCGATCGGCAGTTGCTTGCAGCAAACTCTTGCCGCTACCGTCGAGACTCAAAAACTGCTTGGGTCGCTGTTTGCGACTCAGTGGCCAGAAACGTTCGCCTTTACCGCCGGCGAGAATTACGGGAATTAAGGTTTTGGTCATGATTTGAAGTTAAACGGTTCTGATCTATTTTGCCTGACACTTGAGGGATTGAAACGATCGTGATATAATTGATAAAACTTATTAATTGTTGGCAGCGTGGCGTTAAGGCGCTAAGTTTTTTATTTAGTAGAAATTTTAAAAATTCCTAGGATGGATTTTGGGTCATTTTGTCAATCCAATTAGCATAAAACGATACCCGCGTGTCGCCGGAAATTTCCCCGAAACTGCCATTGTCCTCAATTTTATCAATATCGGCGATGTTTGTTTTGAAAAATCCCCGATCGCTATAACCCCAAGAACTAATCCCCGCAATCTTGCCCTCGACAAACGAAGGCCCGCCGGAATCTCCGCTAGCCGTAGCGATCTCATTTTTCCCCAAACCTCGATCGCGCAATCTTGGAAAATGCCTCCCCAAAGCATCGTGTTCGCTAGTTCCCGCATCAAAATCAAAGATTAATTGACTTCCCAAAACCAATTCCGACATATCTGATTCTGTAGCATCTTTCAAAACATCAATTAAAGCATCATACCGATTCTGTCCGCTATATCTTTTCGCCTCAGAATTAGAATTTTCATCTTGTCCCTTTGCACCTAAACCTATATACCCGTATCCAACTTTTGTCAATACTTTCCCGACTTCATTTTTGTTTCTATTTATCTCGTACTGTTCGATCCTTGGCGGCGCGATCCTTTTCAGCTTTAAAATAGCAATATCGTTGCCAACTTCCGATTCGTAACCAGTCCAGCCCGGATGGATATAATATTTGCTAACGGGGATGCTAACTTCACCCCTAGGCAATTTAAAAATTGCTTTAATTGCCGTTTCAGCAGAAACCTTAACTCCGCCTTCATTCAGACAGTGGGCCGCCGTGAGAAGGTACAACCCTCCCGTTAGCAGCGAACCAGTACAGGAAGCCGAATCGAGATAGGCGACGCCTGTATATTGATTTAAAGCTAAAGGTTTGCGGGAACTGCTGTCAGGAAAAGCGCTAATTATCGATCGCCCGATTTCTGCTGTTTCTAAAACTAACAACACAGTCAAAACTGCCATTAATAAAACTTTGATTACTGACTGCATTTTTGATATTGAATTGATTTAATCGCTGTTATATCAAATCCGATACTATTGGAATTAATTTTACCCAGAATCAGGACACGGCAGTGCAGTTTCCATACAATTGATCCGGGTATGGGCACGGCAATACCGTGTCCTCTTATTGCAATATTTTACTTCGACAATTCGACGTTGAGTTCGTTCACAACACGGCGTTTGAGGGGGATTGATTTTTCTCTGGGCAGCAAGTCAAATACTTTCCGAAAAGCATCATCTACCTGTTCAAACGGTATTTGTCCTTTCTCATTAAAAACTACTTTCCCCGATTGGTCTAGGATTACGGTTTGAGGTACAAAACCTTCGTAATAATGGCTTGGTTCGGTGATTTCTGGTGACGGTTGCGGAGGCAAAGAGTCAATTGTTATGGGCATAAAATCGGCTTCGCGCCCGTAAAATTCCTGGAGTTGAGAGACGACGATCGCGTATTGCTTGGAGTCGCTGCTGTCGTCAGTGTAAAACACTAACAATACGGGTTTATTTCGTTTGAAAGAATCTGTGAGTTTGACTTTAGGAGGAACTAGGGAACCGTTGCCGGCGTAGAGGGCAAAAATTGTACCGTCATAACGATCGTCGGTGAGAGTTGCCAAGGCTGGTGGGGTGCCGCTTAGCAGTACGAAGCTAAGTGCGATCGCCACTGTTACAAGACTGGCCGACAAGATTCGCCTCAGCCAGCGGATTCCAGAAGCAGCAGTAACAATTGAATTTTTGTTCTCAGGAAATATCATAGGTTGTGGGCAGTTGCTGTAAGGAAACCGAAATCAGATGCAAAAACTTTCCTAAGTTTATCAGCAAAATGTAGGCAAATGTTGTTGAGTAGGTTAAAGTAGTTTCGGCTCGACGATCATAAATTGCTGATAGTGGCGATCGACAAGGCGATTCTACAGACCGAAGATCACTATTTGCGATCGGCTTTTCAGGGGCGGACTGGAACAGTCCGCGCCACAATAAAATTTATTTGTGGTGGGGTGGGCTTCTAGCTTCCCAGAAGGGTGCAAGATATTCAATTCAACTGATTACTAGAAACTGACAACTGGGAATTTACAACTAATGATAGCTTTGCTTGACGCACTCCTCGCCCAAACGCCGGCTGCTGATGTTTCCGGGCCGGCTCAAATCAATCTGGTGCAGGCTCTTGTTTTAGGAATTGTACAAGGATTAACAGAGTTTTTGCCCATCAGCAGCAGCGCTCATTTAAAGGTAGTGCCGATCGCCCTGGGATGGGGCGATCCGGGAGTTGCTTATACTGCTGTGATTCAGTTGGGCAGCATTGTTGCAGTGCTTTGGTATTTCTGGAAAGACTTGACAAATATAACTTTTGGTGCCGTAAAAGCCTTGGTGCAGCGTAACTACAAATCCCATGAGTTTCAAATGGCGGTGGCACTTGTTTTGGGAACAATACCCATAGTCTTTTTTGGGCTGCTAATCAAGGCATTGGTTCCAGATTTTGACAACTCGCCACTTAGGAGTTTGGCCAGCATCGCCATTGCTTCGATCGTCATGTCGCTACTTTTAGCAATAGCAGAAAAAATTGGCAAGCGCAATCGCACTTATGAAAAGTTAACTGTCTTAGACGGTATTTTGATGGGATTAGCTCAAGCAATCGCATTGATTCCGGGGTGTTCGCGATCGGGTTCCACCCTAACAGCAGGATTGTTCATGGGATTGGAAAGACCTGCCGCCGCTCGGTTTTCTTTTTTATTAGGAATTCCGGCAATTACTCTGGCTGGATTAGTGGAATTAAAGGGTGATTTGGCACAAGGAATCGGCGATGCTGGAGTTGCAGCTTTGATAGTGGGAACGATTTCATCATTTGTGTTTTCTTATTTGTCGATCGCGTGGCTAATGAAGTTCCTGCAAACTCAAAAGACGTGGATATTTGTGTTGTATCGGCTAGCTTTTGGTGTGGCGATTTTAACGGCGATCGCAGGTGGGGGGCTGAGAAATATCTAAAACAGGACTGACTTGAACCTAATTATAGCTTTTCTCAAGGGCGGTGAGGTATGTCCGGTAATGGGTAATCGGTAATGGGTAAGAAAGCAATCGCTCGCCCTCGCACCTTACTCACACTTTTTTGCCCCATATATGCCGTAAAAGCTGCAACTTGACAAGCATGAGAGTTTAAGGCTTTGACAAAGGGATATTCGGCTCTCAACGCTGTATTGTGACGATGTATTGTGACGATACATATCTTTTTGTTCAACACCTCGGTTGCCCATCCAAAAATGGACACATTTGTTGCGGACAAACTGAGCGGTTTTAATCGCTTCGTCTGCAGCAGCGTATTGAGTTGTTTTTGCCTTAGCCTTAAACTCTAAAACTATCATTGACGTGGAAAAACTTTACAAAAGTAGCAGTATTTGGCAACGCTGGAGGCGGTAAATCAACTCTCAGCAAGAGATTATTGGACATCACTGGGTTGCCGCTTTACGTCTTGGACAAGATTAAATATTGATCGGGCGGCGTTGAGGTGTCACAGGAAGACTACAAGCGCGCCCATCAAGAAATTTTGCAGACTGACAGATGGATTATTGACGGGTTTGGTTGCATGGAAACCGTCTGGCTGCGACTTGATGAGGCGGATACTCTGGTTTATGTCGATCCACCGCTATACGTGCATTTCTGGTGGGTGACTAAACGACCGATCTCAGGTATGTTTAAAGCGCCCGAAGGCTGGTCTGAAAACCGCCCAATATTAAAGAGTTCGATTAGCAGCTACCGCGTGCTTTGGTTGTGTGACAAATATTTGACTTCAAGATATCGCGAATATATCGATCGGGCGCGAAGTAGCAAAAGTGTTTATCACATCATATCTACCGAACAGATTTCGCAATTTGTGGTAGCGATTGAAAATGAAACGAACTTTGAAAAGGGTGCAACAGCTTAATAACCCAGTTGAACTAAACCTGTTTATCAAATTTGAACCGGAAGGTGCTATAGTTGCCGTTAATATTGATGTAGAACCAGGAAATATACTACACCAACTACGACGATTCGGCTTTCGCCGACGCTAAGCAATGTCTACCGAAACATTAGTTAACTGGCTCGAATCGAGCACCGAATTAGGCATATTATCCCGCGAGATTTTACAGGCGATCGCGCGTGAAATGGAAATGGCAACTTTTCCCGCCGGATTTCGAGTGGTAATTGAAGATACGCCTGTCACTAATCTCTATATCCTAGAACGAGGACAAGCCGATCGCTACCGCCGGAAACAACCGGGATTAATGTGGGGGAGTAGTTTATTGCCGGGGGCGATCGTGAATTTATCTGCCCTCCAGCGATCGCAACCTGCCGATAGTCGAATTATTGCTCGGACCGAGTGTCAATTTTGGGTAATTAGTGCCGATCGCTGGCGTGGTTTGCTAGAAAGATATCCACGGATCGCCGAAGCCTACGCTCAACGTTTGGCGGCGAAATTAGAGCAGCTAGAAGCAGAAATTGCCTACGAACGAGAGCGTCAAAATGCCCTCCGCAGCTATCTAGTACCTAGGGCGAAACGAGGAGTCATTGGCAATAGTCGTTATGCAGTGAAATTGCGCCAACAAATTCGCACGGCATCGAGTGACAGCCGATCGGTATTAATCTCTGGCGAACCTGGTTTAGAAAAGGATAATTTAGCTGCTTTAATTCATTTCGGTTCCCAGCGTCGCAACGAGCCAATTATTCAGATTAAAAGTGCTTTACTTCAGAGCAATGGAGCGGAATTATTCGGGCGGTTGGGCGGCAAACCGGGGCTGTTGGAATGGTTGGGAGAAGGGACGTTAATTTTAAATGACGTGCAAGAATTACCCGCTCAATTATGCCCCCAAATTCAGCAATTATTAACCGAGGGAACCTATACGCCAGTTGTCAAGGAAGGACAAATACCGCGACCACCGCGTTCTAGTAAGGCCCGGATAATTTTAATCTCAGAAATTGTGCAGCCCAAGCTAGATAAGCTGACCCAACACAAAATTACAGTCCCATCCTTGCGGGTGCGAAAAACAGATTTAGAGGCACAAGTCAACTATTATCTCAATATCATTGGTCGCAAAAAGAAATTAGTCAAGCCCCAAGTTACACCGGAAGCAATTCGCCGCTTACAAGCCTACGATTTTCCAGGTAATTTGCAGGAATTGCAGGGAATGGTCGATCGCGCCTTAGTTCAAGCACAAGGGAGTCAGGTATTAACGGAAGAAGTGTTTTGGGCCCAGGCAGCGAAGAAACAAAAGTTTCGACTGAATTTATTAAATATTTATCCAAAATTTCGGCAATTTTTACGGAGCGATTGGTATCCCGATCGCGTGAATTATTGGTTTACCACCTGGGTGTTTGCATTGGTGGTAATTATCCTGTTTGTTGCTCCCCAAGATCGACAACATAATTTTGCCCTAAATATCTTTTGGGCGTGGTGGTGGCCGTTAATTTTATTATTATTCCCCATCATCGGACGATTGTGGTGTGCTTTTTGCCCTTTTATGATTTATGGGGAAATCGTCCAAAAACTATCGCTAAAAATTTTCCCTCGAACTCTCAATAAATGGCCACGCCAACAAGCGGAAAAATGGGGTGGCTGGCTTTTATTTGGACTATTTACTCTGATATTTCTGTGGGAAGAGTTGTGGAATTTAGAAAATACCGCCTATTTATCCAGTTGTTTGTTGTTACTCATCACCGCCGGAGCGGTAATTTTTTCCCTAATCTTCGAGAGGCGATTTTGGTGTCGTTATTTATGCCCGATCGGGGGAATGAATGGATTATTTGCTAAACTCTCAATTATCGAACTTCGCGCCCAACAAGGAACCTGCGGGGCGGAATGCAGCACCTACCAATGTTACAAAGGCGGCCCCGGCTTGGGGGAAGGATTAACTACTAATGGCTGTCCGATTTATTCCCATCCCGCCCAATTAACCGATAATAAAGATTGCGTGTTGTGCATGACTTGCTTGAAAGCTTGTCCGCATCGATCGGTAGAATTAAATCTGCGCCCTCCCGGCATCGAATTATGGACTACCCACGTTCCTCACAGTTATGAAGTTGCCCTGTTATTTCTATTATTAGGCGGTATTTATCTGCATCGCTTGCCGGAGATAAATAGTTGCTTGGGGCTGGGCATCAATTTAGAGCAATTTTTACCTCATTTAGGACTGTCGATCGCAGTGTTAATTATCCCGCCCATGATTCCCCTAATTGCCTACGCAATCATGCAGGCAATTTATCGATTGGGACAAGCAGAAACCATGCCATTTACAACCTACAAACCCCTCTCATTTGTCTCTCTCGCCTACGGTTATTTACCCTTAGTCTGGGGCGGTAGTTTGGCTCACTATTGGCGATTTGGTTTGCAGGAAGGCGGTCGAGTGATTCCCGTAACTTTTGCCACTTTCGGACAAATGAGAGACGATTTACCGAGTTTTATTGGCGATCCAGCGGTGATTAGTTTCTTGCAAGGTTTAACTTTGATTGTATCATTATTAGTTACAATATTTGTAACTCAAAAAATTGCCAAGCGCTCAATTAAATCTTTGATTCCGCAACATTTAGCGAGTTTGTGCCTGATGCTGAGTTTGTGGTATGCGATCGTAGGAACCTGAGAGGGAGTATGCGCGATATATTACTTTGAGTTTTAATTTTTTACTCGCTCTGACCAATTTAAGAGCAGGCTTCTTGCTGACAGGTAAAGCAAAACACCATTACAAAGATGCCAGAGGAAATGAGTACCAGTTGAAATGAAAGGGCAAATTGCCCGATCGATAGTACGGAATGCAAGGGCTAATAGGAAGACAACTGTTGCTGCTAATAGAATGAATGGTTCGCGCTTTTGCTGTCGATAGTGATACAGTCCTAGTCCGAGCAAAACCAAAAATGCAGGAGCATACGAAAGAGAACCATTGAGAAGATTTATAAATTGCTTGCTAAAATCGCTAACAAAAAAGAATGCTGCAAGTAATACTCCTGCATATCCTGAATTCATCCTAACTACCCGACGACTGTAAAGCCATATAAAACAAAGTTGAAAGAGCAGAATAGGAATCACATCTAGTAAATTTGCCCATCGCGTTGCAAATGTATGAAACAGGAAACTTCCGATACCAATACTGGTGGCTAAAGCAATCAGTATCCAAATACCAGGTGATATTCTGTGGTGTCGCTGAGCTAATTGCCAAATAGCCCATGCTGCAATAATGAAAGACACATTGGAAATAGCATTCAGTGGCTCGCTCCATAAACCAGGAATGAGCCGCTCACAGTAAAAATCGATATAATCATTCATAGCTCTACCATTTATTTTTTAAAGGTAACTTATAATTGTGTCGCAGATGCTGTACAATGCACTATCTAATCTAGAATACCGCAAGTCGCTGATGTATGTAAACCCCTTCTTACTCGCCTTCAGCATTTTAAACTAAACTAAACCTGTAGAATTGAGGCAGGTGAATAAGAGATAGTACGAGGGTTGTTTTTACACATAAAAACCTCAAAAAACTCTACAAAACTCAATCTAACCCAATAATTAATCCCGAAATCATGAGCGAATTATCAACCCGACCAGCCCTAATCACCAAAGTTATCCCCGACAGCATCTGTGCCGAAATGGGATTTGGACCCGGAGACTCAATCGTCGCCGTCAACGGTCAAAAACCCCGCGACTTGATCGACTATCAATTCCTGTGCTCCGATGAATTTCTCGAACTAGAAGTATTAGACAGTAAAGGCAAAACTCACAAGTTAGAAATCGAAAAAGAGTACGACGAAGACTTGGGAGTGGAATTTGAAACTGCTCTATTCGATGGACTAATTCAGTGCAACAATCGCTGCCCTTTTTGCTTTATTGACCAACAGCCTCCGGGAAAGCGCGAAACTTTGTATCTCAAAGATGATGACTACCGCCTCAGCTTTCTTTATGGTAGCTATCTGACTCTCACAAATCTGACTCAAAAAGAGTGGGACAGAATCGAAAAAATGCGGCTTTCTCCTCTTTATGTTTCCGTACACGCTACCGAACCGGAAGTGCGAATTAGACTGTTAAAAAATCTTCGGGCTGGCCAGATTTTAGAGCAAATAAAGTGGTTTCAAGAACGCCGCTTGCAAATTCACGCTCAAGTAGTTGTTTGTCCTGGTATTAATGATGGCGAACATTTAGAACGTACTTTGTTAGATTTGGCAAAGTTTCATACTGGAAGTATTCCCGCTGTAGCATCGGTGGCTGTAGTGCCAGTGGGTTTAACTCGCTTTCGCCCTCCCGAAGATGAACTAATCGCAGTAACCGCGGAAAAAGCGCGAGAAGTAATCGAACAAGTGCAGAAAATTCAAGGGATTTTGAGTACAGGAAAAGGCGGACGAAAAGCTAAAAAGCAGAATTCAAAATCGCGCTGTATTTGGCTGGCTGATGAGTGGTTTTTAATAGCTGGTTTAGATTTGCCGTCGGCTGCTGATTACGAAGATTATCCGCAAATTGGTAATGGTGTGGGTTCTATCCGCCAGTTTATCCAGCAGTTTGAAACGGCTTTTGAGAAGCTGCAACCGATGCCAGTCGAGCCACAGCGCAAGTTAGTTTGGGTGGTGGGGAATGCTGTCGAAAAAGCTTTTGAGCCGATCGTACAACAGCTAAACCAAATTCCAGGCTTGTCCGTCAACATGGCAGCACTGTGCAGCCACTACTGGGGACAAAGTATGACCGTTACGGGTTTACTCACCGGGCAAGATTTACTCGAAGCTTTGCAGGGGCGAGACTTGGGAGATGGCATCCTGCTGCCGTCGGTGATGCTAAAACAGGGGGAACCGCGTTTTCTCGACGACATGACCCTCGAACAGCTCGCCAGCTCGCTGAAAACCCGGATTTTGCCGGTGAGCGGAGTAGAGGAACTAATCTCGGCGGCGATCGGTCTGGCAACTGCTGAGGTTGAATTCTAAATTTAGAATCGAACATTCAAAAGCTAAGATGAGTAGGGTAATTCTGACTTGTAACCGTCGAGTTCAGGCTACAGACTAGAAACTTGAGACCTCAATCTTGCTCTAAAATTGTCTCTAGGATTGCAGAGTAATTAAAAAATTATGCGTGTTTTTCGTCAAATCATCGTAGTCGGAGTGGGCGCTGCAATTACTTTGGGCAACGCCGCACAGAGTGCTTCAGCACAGTCTCCGACTCAATCTCAGGACAGTTTGGCCCTTAGCAATCAGCTCGAATTAGGGCAGAATGTTCGATCGACCTCGAACAAAGCGGCAGAATCAGCGTCAGAGGCCGAACAGTCGATCGCCCTTAACCCCCCAGCCGGGCCGGAGCAAGCATCAAAGCCTCAACAGGCTGCTCCGGCTTCCCCATCAACTCTGTCTCAGGCCGGTTCGACGCCTCTAAGAGGGTTGGAACCGACACAGACTCAGCAGCCTTCCCCGAACCCTCCCAACAATGTTCCTGTGCCCAGTTCCCCAGTACCAATTCTCCGGGGCACTCCGAACGAAAGTTTCCCCCCTGTCCCTCCGAGGGGCATTTTAGACACCAAGCCTCCGACTTCCCTGGAACCCAACCCGAATCCGCTGCTGTTTCCGACAAACCCGGAGGATGTCAGGATCGAGCAAACTGAGTCAATTACCTTGCAGCAGGCGATCGACCTCGCCCGCCGCAACAGCCAAGTTTTGCAAATCGCCGGACAGCAAGTGGAACAAAGCAGAGCAGCTTTGCGCGAACAGCAAGCTGCTCTTTATCCCGACCTAAATTTTCAAATGGACGCCAGCCGCTCTGTGACGGCCGGCGGAGAACTCGGAATCCGGGCTGGGCAGCGCCGCCTCAACGCTCTGGCTAACCGAACCGGGCAGCCCGCCGAGCAAGCCGGCACAAATTTCGGCAACAACAGTCTCAACAGCACTTTGCAGTTGAGCTATGACATCGATTTGTTCGGAAGGCGACGGGCTAACATCCGCGCGGCAGAGGAACAGTTGCGCCTTCGGGAATTGGATGTGGAACGCCAAGCCGAGGAACTCCGCTTCGACACTGCTGAGGCTTACTACACCTTGCAAAACGCGGACGGACAAGTTGCCATCCGCCAAGCTTCCGTCAGAAATGCCCAGCAAAGTTTGCGGGATGCCGAAGCCCTAGAACGGGCAGGGGTGGGAACCCGGTTTGCTGTGTTGCAAGCTCAGGCAAATTTGGCTAACGAAGTGCAACAACTGTCAGTGGCCCGCCGGGATCAGCGGGTTGCCCAGCGGCGACTGGCTGAGATTTTGAATATCAGCCAGTCGGCGAACTTGACAGCGGCAGATCCTGTAGAACAAGCGGGCTCTTGGAGGCTGTCTTTGGAAGAGAGTATCGTGCAGGCTTTTAAGAATCGCCCCGAGTTGGAACAGCAGTTGGTGCAGAGGGATATCAGCAAGCAGCAGAGGCGATCGATTCAGGCGGGGCGTTTGCCTCAACTGAGTGTTGGGGGTAGTTACAACGTACTGGGACAAGACCCTGATAACCCCGATCCGTATACTGCTCGCGGCTGGGCCGATGGTTATTCGATCCGGGCGAGTCTGACTTGGAGTATCTTCGATGGGGGCGCGGCGAACGCGAGGGTAAAACAGCGGGATGCGGATATTACGATCGCCGAAAGTCGATTTGACCAACTCCGCAATCAGGTGCGCCGGGAAGTGGAACAAGCTTATTTTGGCTTAGAGTCGAGTTTTGAGAATATCGAAACTTCTGAGGCGGGGGTTTTGCAGTCGAGGGAAGCTCTGCGTCTGGCGAGACTGCGGTTTCAAGCTGGTGTGGGTACTCAGACGGATGTGATTCAGGCGGAAACTGATTTGACTAGGGCTGAGAGAAACCGATTGTCGGCAATTGTTACCTACAACCTGGGACTTTCGTCTCTTCAGCGGGCTGTGAGCAATCTGCCCACTAATAACCTCTCGGATGCTCCTTGAGATTCGGTTGGGGGGAGCTTTAATTACCAGATCAATTGGACATCCTGTATTAAACGTCCGACACATTAGTTAATATTTTGTAATAGAGTTCCATGTCAACTGCGTTAAGGGATCGGCAATGGCCAATATCAAGTTTGTGAAGGAAAATCAGGAAGTCATCGCAGCAGACGGAGCCAATTTGAGGCTCAAAGCTCTAGAAAACCGCATCGATTTGTACACATTTTCGGGAAAGATGATGAATTGCGGGGGCATCGGTCAATGCGGCACCTGCATTGTGGAAATTGTCGAGGGTAGTGAAAATCTGTCGCCCCGCACTGACTTTGAGAATCGCAAGCTCAAGAAGAAGCCCGAAAACTATCGGTTGGCTTGTCAAGCTATGGTCAATGGCCAGGTGAGCGTGAAGACTAAACCGTGACTCTCAGAAGGCAGAAGGTTGATTAACAGAAAGAAAATGCAGAATGCAAAAATTGTGTTTTTTTTCCTATTTCACTGTATAATCACGCTTTTTGCTCGCCTAGGAAAAGAAACTTGGTTTCTAGGACAAATAAGAGATGGGGCAGCGAGGCATCCAAGCAGAAAGAGGGTTTCGACGCTTGTCGGTAAGCTCTTCTTCTGTCTTCGAGTTTGCCTTTTGCCTTTGAGTGATATCCTAGTTGTGTGTGTTTTTCTATTTTCCGATAGAGGCGAGCGTCTTCATGGAAGTTAACGATTTAGGGTTTGTGGCAACCATTCTGTTTGTATTGGTTCCCAGTGTTTTTCTAATCATTCTGTACATTCAAACTGCTAGCCGTCAAGGTAGAAAAGATTAGCAACTGCTGCTATTTTTATCTGGCTTTGCTGCTTGCAAAAAAAAGCGCCAACAGCTTTTTGCTGAGGCGCTTTTTTGATTAACTGTTGAGTGTTAGCTGCTAACTCTTAACAATAAGATCCTAGCCGACTGTGCGGGCTAGCAAGACGGGACAGTTGGCATAAACTCGCACATAGTCTGATAGCGAATTTCCCAGGAGTCGATCGATATCCACAAAGTTTTTGGCAACGCTGGGTCTCCGATCCGGGGAACCGATTACCAACAAGTCGGCATTCAAGTCGTCTGCAATCCGACAAATTTCTTCCCCTGGCTTGCCTGTAGCACTCACGCAGCGGTAGCTAACTCCCATTTGTTTCGCTAGTGCTACTGCCGGAGCTAATACGGGGTCTTTTTCAGCACTTCCTGTTAAATCTTCGCTGGCTTTTCCCGTCAAATCTTTGGTGACGTGTACTAAAATTATCTCTCCGCCGCTGACTTCTTTAACCAAAGATAGCGCAAGCTCTAATGACTGTTTGGCAGCTTCTGATTTGTCTACCGCCACCATGACGCGCTTGATTTTTTTGACGTAGATGTCGTCTTTTACTAACAACATCGGTCGGGATGTTAGCTGGAAAACGTACTGGCTGACTGAGTTTTCCAAAATCGATTGCAGCCGTCCGAGTCCCCGGGAACCCATAATTACTAAGTCGGATTGTTCTTCTTCTGCGACTTGGCAAACCGTGGTTTTCGGGTCTCCCTGTTTGAGCCGAGGGTTGACTTTGCTGGGATCTATTTTCAAAGACTGGACTGCTTGTGCTAAAATCTTCCCTCCTTCTTCCAGTTTCTCGGCCATGCCATCGGAGGTTACTTGGGGCGGCACGACGTGCAAGACGGTGACAGAGGTTTGTTGCAAGGAAGGGATGTCCATCAACATATTAAACATCTCTTCGCACAAGCCGCGACCGGCGACGGCTACTAAAATTTTTTCTATCATGGTTTTGGCGGTAAAAACAGTTGAGTTTTCTTGTGCGACGTTAAACTAGGCCGTTGGTACTCTAGTTCGTTAATGTTAAGCATAGACCTGAAGTTTGTCTTATGATTTGTAGAAATGTAGCGTTTTGGAACGATTTGTAAAGTGTTAGAGAACGATCGAACTCAACCAGAACTCGCACCGGCTGGTGCTATTCAAAATCGGCGGGGGATGGACTCTGAGGGCTGGTTTGAATATTTGGTGCGAGTGTACCCTCACCATACTGACTACAGCGGTGTGGTTTGGCACGGGACTTATATTGCTTGGATGGAGGAAGCTAGGGTGGAAAGTTTGCGCTCTCTCGGCATCGAGTATGCAGACTGGGTGGCGCAGGGTTTGGAATTGCCCGTGGTGGAACTTTCGCTGCGCTACCACCGGGCTGTACAAATGGGTCAATCTGTGGCAGTCAGAACGCGGATCGCTGCTACCGAGGGTGTGCGGCTGCTTTGGGATTACGAAATTCGATCGGCTGATACTCAGGAGTTATATGTGACAGCACAGGTAACTTTGGTTGGTGTCGATCGTGACAAGAACAAGATTATCCGGCAATTGCCACCGGCGATAAAGGAGGCTTTGACAAAGCTTTCTGTTAAACCTTCAGCCTAAGCTGCTGTTAACTCTAAAAAATAGTTTTTGCAGCCCTAGTAAGTAGAGTGCGTGACTTTTGAGTCACTCCATTCGTCGCCCAAATTTTCTTTTGTCACGCACCCTACACAACTGCATTCTGCCTTCATTGGAACTTTTAATAATGTCAAAAAAACTGGGATTGCCAGAGCCAAATATTGAACTTCAGCGCAATATTTTGGAAAAAACCGAGTTACACTCTGCCTTAACACCTGAAAACAAAACTCTTGTTTCGGGAAAGCCAGACAGTTTAAAAAACGGTGACTTAGCTGACAGTCAAGGCAAAATTTGGGCGATCGTTTCGCTGTCGGCGGCGCTGCTAGCGGTGTCGCTGGCTGCGATTTTTATTAGGTTGAGCGAACGGGAAATCAGCCCGAATGCTACTGTTTTTAACCGTTTGTGGATAGCAACTGTAGTATTTGGACTATGGAATGGTGCGGGTGTTGCGCGTCGCCGAATGTCTGGGGCCCAAGTTGAAGAGCGATCGAACTACACTCTGCAGGATGTGATGCTGTTAATAGCCGTAGGCGTGGTTTCTTCTGCTTCTGTGGGTTTCTGGGCCTGGTCACTGAGTCAGACTAATGTCGCTAATTCTACTGTACTGCGAAACTTAACTCCTTTATTTACTACTTTGGGGGGATGGCTGCTGTTGGGGCGACGCTTTGACAACAGGTTTTTGGTGGGACTGGCGGTGGCTTTGTCTGGCGCAATTGCGATCGGAATCGACGATTTGCAAACTGCGGGAGACAATCTTGTCGGCGACGTTGCTGCTCTTTTATCGGCGATGTTTTATGCAGGAAATCTGCTAATTTCCGAACATTTGCGAACCAAGTTTCCGGCGACAACTATATTGATGTGGCGCTGTTTTATGGGCAGTATCTTGGTTTTGCCACTGGTTCTCCTTGCGGGCGATCGAGTTTTCCCTTATTCTTGGGAGGGATGGCTGACTGTAATTGCTTTGGCCGTGGTTTGCCAAGCTTTTGGTCAGGGACTGCTTATCCACAGTCTCGGTCGTTTTTCGTCGGAATTTGTAGCTTTTTTCCTGCTCCTAGAACCGGTAATTACGGCTATTATGGCTTGGGTGCTGTTTTCGGAAAGTTTAAGCTTGTTTAATTGGTTTGCTTTTTCTGTGGTTTTGGCGGGAATCTACTTGGGAAAATCTAGCACTTCGGTGGCTAAAAAATGAAACAAAAAGGAAAAAAATACTTAAATGACTCCAACATCAATCAGCCTGAATAGCTGGCATTATGACTTTAGTTTGCTGCCTCAATATTTGGAGGTGCTGTTTGCTAAATTGCGGATTGCTGTGGTGTTCGGCGGCGACTGCGATCGCCCCGGCTCAGTGATTTACAAAACTCACAATCCCCGCGCTTGGAAGAGTTACGAAATCGTCGCCCGCGAGATTGCTACAGCATTAGCAGAAATTGGCTTTAAGCACGTTTTTGTCCTACCTGATGACATGAATTTGCCGGAACAACTCAAACAAAATAATATCCATTTAGTGTGGCTGAATACTGGCGGAGTCCAAGGCTACAATCCTGTTTGTCACACTCCCGCATTGTTGGAAATGTTGGGAATGCCTTATGTGGGTCACAATCCTTTAAACAGTTCAACTTTAGATAACAAACACGCTTTTAAACGGGAACTGCAATCAGTCGGAATTAAAACCGCTCCGTTTATGACTTGGCATCCTTCTCAAGGGATTTTGCAGCCTAATTTGCATCAGCGTTTTGCCATTGCTTTTGGTGACTATCAAGGGCCGTTTGTTGTTAAACCAGTATCCGGCCGCGCTTCATTACACGTTCATTTTGTAGACAATATTGAGGGTTTGTCTCAGGCGGTTTCGGACGTTCACCGAGACACTCACAATACTGCTTTAATTGAAAAATATTTGCCGGGAAGAGAATTTTGTGTAGCGGTTTGTGGCTATGTTACTTATGCTAAAGGCATATTTGATAAAAATACCAAACCCTTTGCTTTTTCGACTGTTGAGCGGGTGCTGGAGCCGGAAGAACGCATCTTTACTTCTATGGATAAAAAGGCGATTACGGCCGACCGAGGACGGTTGATGGGCGGTGAGGAACCGGAACTAAAACAAGAGTTAATTGAGTTAGCTCGAAAAATTTATTGGGAGTTTAGTTTGAACAGTTTGGTGAGGATTGATGTCCGAAGTGATGCTGATGGCTCACTTTATGTTTTGGAAGCAAATCCCAAACCGGATCTGAAACATCCAGGGGAAAATGTGACGAGTTTGGTAGCTTTAGGTTTGGCGGAATACGGAATGAGTTACAACGATTTAATTTTTAGTTTACTGGCGGATAGGTTGGATTATTTGTTGACTCAGCATATCGAAATTATTCCTCATATTGTGGATTTGCTTCATTAATCGGACTTGCAGGGTGCGCTGCACCTTACCTGTAAACAAAACGGATTTGTAAAGAAATATAAATTGTTGAGCCAAGTGAACACAAGCTGGCAAGTTGTGATAGCTTTGAGTAATATCAATTTCGGTTGCACTCCTCATGACTGTTGACTGTTAACTGTTGACTGTTGACTGTTGACTGGCGGGTCGCAAAACTGAATGGTTGATTGTTAACTGTAGGCTCGATTTTCTTATTCCGATGCAACCGGAAACGATATAAGATAGCGAGTTGTGGATGTCCATTTTTTTGGTCAGCATCAAAATCACTCAATTTATATTAATTAGATAAAACAAATGGAAGCATTACTTTTATTAATAGGATTTGGAGGCGGGGCATTAGTCTGCTGGCTAATTTTGAATAAGCGAAATTCACGCAATTTGGTGCGGATGCAGGGTTCGCAGGAGGCTATATCAAATTTGGCTGCTCAGTTGGATGCCCGAACTTCGGAATTGCGACAAAAGGTACAGAATGAAAATCAGCTAAATTCTGAATTGTCCCAGTTGCAAAGTCGGTTGGAAACTGTGACTCGCGAGCAAGATTTCTTAAAAAATCAAGTGTCAGAAATGGAAGAATTTTTGACAGGAATTGCCCAGGATCGATCGCAAATTGATGCTCTGATTGCTGATTTGCAGTTTCAGCTAGAAAATGCTCAACAAGCTGAGTCGCAGTTAGCAGGAGTGGCAGAACTTAAAGAGCTGTTAGAAGTTGCGGATCAGGAGCGATCGCAACTTAACGCTCAATTGCTGGAAATGCAAGCAGAGTTAGAAGCGGTTGATGCAGAACGTTCTCAATTTCACACTCTGCTGTCGGAATTTGAGAGTCAGTTGGAAACGGCTAGCCAAAGCCGATTGCAGGTACAGTACCAGTTGTCGGAAATTCAAATTAAGTTCGATCGCTCGATTGAAGAACGGCACCAACTTCAGTCTCAACTGTCGGGTTTGCAAACTCAACTGCAATTAGTCGAAGCAGAGCGATCGCAATTTACTTCGGAATTGTCAGAGTTACAAGCTCAATTGGAGAGTGCAGAGCAAGAGCGCGAAATACTCAACTCTCAATTGCAAACAGCTCGCGAACAAGCACAGCAGCCTCCATTTGAATTATTAGAACTGCAAAGACAGTTAGAAGCTGCTAATCTGGAGAAAATGCAGTTAAACTCTCAAGTTCATGAACTACAACTTCAATCCGAAATGGTGGTTTTAGAGCGAGAAAGACTGCTGTCTGAGTTGTCAGAATTGGAGTCTAAGATACATCGCAAGGAGGAAGATAGCTCGCAACTCCAGTCTCAGTTATCAGAACTGCAAGCTCAATTAGAAACAGCTAACACAGAACGATCGCACCTTTATTCTCAACTCTCGGAATCCCAAAGTCAAATCGAGACAGCCCATCAGAATCAAACTCAACTTCAATCTCAAATCTCCCAGTTAGAACGCCAGTTAGAAAGTGTGCGTCAAACTCGCTCTGAATTAGAATCTCAGCTAGAAATTGCTAAAACAGAACGATCGCAACTTTATTCTCAACTCTCGGAAATTCAAAGTCAAGCCGAGACAGCCAACCAGAATCAAAATCAACTTACATCTCAAATCTCCGAGTTAGAGCACCAGTTAGAAAGTGTGCGTCAAAGTCGCTCTGAATTGGAATCTCAGCTCACTTCTCAACTCTCGGAATCCCAAAGTCAAATCGAGACGGTCAATCAGAATCAAACTCAACTTCAATCTCAAGTATCGGACTTAGAAAATCAGCTAGAAAGTGTGCGTCAAAGTCGCTCTGAATTAGAAGTTCAGCTAGAAACAGCTAACACCGAACGATCGCAACTTTATTCTCAACTCTCGGAAATTCAAAGTCAAACCGAGACAGCGAACCAGAATCAAAATCAACTTCAATCTCAAGTATCGGACTTAGAAAATCAGTTAGAAAGTGTGCGTCAAAGTCGCTCTGAATTGGAATCTCAGCTCACTTCTCAACTCTCGGAAACTCAAAGTCAAATCGAAACAGCTAATCAAAATCAAGCTCAACTTCAATCTCAAGTATCTGACTTAGAAGCTCAGCTAGAGAGTGTGCGTCAAAGTCGCTCTGAATTGGAATCTCAGCTCACTTCTCAACTCTCGGAAACTCAAAGTCAAATCGAAAC
>NZ_JAUBPI010000011.1:57566-103683 GCF_036700645.1 Microcoleus sp. S36b_A4
AGCTAATCAAAATCAAGCTCAACTTCAATCTCAAGTATCCGAGTTAGAACACCAGTTAGAAAGTGTTCGCCAAACTCGCTCTGAAGTGGAATCTCAGCTAGAAACTGCTAACAGAGAACGATCGCACCTTTATTCTCAACTCTCGGAAACTCAAAGTCAAATCGAGACAGCAAACCAGAATCAAGCTCAACTTCAATCTCAAGTATGGGAGTTAGAACATCAGCTAGAGACAGTTTATCAAGAACGCTTACAGCTAACATCGCAACTTTCCGAAGTGGGCGATCGACAATCTGAGCATTTTGAGTCGAAGTCAGGGCAAATTAAAGTATCTACTTCAGATACCAAAGTTGGGAAGAGTCAAGGATTTGTTGTTTCTCAGCAGAGTGAAGGCGATTATACTACTATTAGCGAAGCGCTGAAAAATGCAGCACCGGGCACGCGCATTGACGTGCATCCAGGCGTTTACCGCGAAAGTCTAATTATCGACAAATCGGTAGAAATTATCGGCAGCGGAGATGTCGATCGCATTGTGGTTGAAAGTATCAACTCAAACTGCATTAAAATGGCAACTGACAGTGCTTTAGTGCGCGGTTTAACGCTGAACGCAACTGGGAAATATTACACTATAGATATTCGCAAAGGCGAGTTAATCATAGAAGACAGCGATATCACTTCTGCGGACTATTCTGTGGTGGGAATTTGCGGCCCCGATGCAAATTCTATCCTCCGCCGCAGTCAAATTCATGATGGGGTATGGAACGGAATTTTTATATCGGATAATGGGAAAGCAACGGTGGAAGATTGCAGTATTTTTGACAACGGCAGTTTGGGAATAGGTGTCGGATTGGGAGGAAAATTGATCGTGCGCCGGTGTCGGATTAATGGTAATGAAGGTGAGGCGATCGCCGTTTACAGAGATGGCATTGCTACCGTGGAAGATAGCGATTTAACGGGCAATGCTGGGGGTGCTTGGCGCGTTGCAGATAACGGATACCTGCGCGGTAAAGGCAATCAAGAATAGAAGAAGGAAGTTCGGCAACGGATTATGTAACGGATGTAACGGATGTAACGGATGTAACGGATGTCAGGAAGAAGGCAGAAGGAAGAAGGCAGAAGGCAGAAGGCAGAGGGAAGAAGGAAGAGAAAAGAGGGAATAGAATTCCCAATTAGCGGTTCCCAATCCCCGATTGCCAATTACCAATTATCAGTTCTAAATGCCTAACAATCGAGCTGGATTGTGTTTCATCATTAAATCAATTTCGTGCGGGGAAATTCCTTGATTTATCAATTTTTTCACAAATAATTTGTAACCTTCCGCAGGTAAAGGATCGGGTTTTCTTCCCAAATCTGTACTCATAACAAAATGCTCGGCTCCTATTAGTTTAATCGCTGCTGCCATCTTACTAATAGGAACTTGATGCCAGTTTTTGTGTCCGTCATCAACGGCATTTTCTCCCATCAAATCGTTGACAAATGCCAGTTCTAGAAAAGCTCCCATCTGGGCGGCTGTTTGCATATTTTCTAGGGATAAACCGGGTACATCCGCCATTGCGTGGGTAATCAGGATTTTTTTAATGTTGAGCAGGTTGGCTGCACCGACAACTGCCATCACTTCTTCTGATGAAATATGACCGGTTTCCAATACCAAATTTTCTTTGGCTACCATCTTCAACACGGCTGCTGTTTCCGGTAAAACTTTGCCCTTTTCCGCAACTTTAATCCCCCTTCCCGATTTTTGAAAAACCTGCAAGTGATGCTCAGCATCAACCGTTGGTAGCCACACTACTTTACCGTATTTGCCGCCGATGCGGTGCATTGCGTCTACAGCGTCGGGATTAATGCCGCCGACAGCATAATTGAGAACAACTCCTCCGAAAACTTGGATTTCTGGTACTATTTTATTAACCAGAACTGCCCGCGCTGCTGTGCTGGCATAATGATTTTTCAATACCACAGCTTTCATCTTCGCCCTAGCAGCTAATTTCGCTACTTCAAAATCGTCTAATCTGCGGGGAATCGCATCAGGAGAAGAATGAATGTGAAAGTCGATCGCACCTTCGATCGTACTCTTTGGCAAATTGACCATCGGCGAATCTCCGACAGCATAAACTGGCAGACAAAACCAATAGCAAACCATCCAAACTAACGTTAAAAAAACAGCTTGCATTTATCCCCTCTTCCCTTCTCCCCTCTGCGTTCTCTGGCGCTGGAGCGCTTCATTCCCTCTTAATTATCTCAAATAAAAGATTTAACCGCATTTGCTAAAGCTGCTGCATTCTCTTCGTGCATTCCCAAGGAACCAGGAATAACTCGCGATTCAACACCGGGTAATTCCGTTAATGCTTCCATTTCAGCCTTTGATTTGGGCGGCGCATCCTCAGCAATTACAACCATCACCGGCACTGCTAATTGTTGAAAATTATCTGTAAATTCCGATCGCACTTTTGCCGGATCTAAACCACCAGTCACAAAGGCAGCGGAACCGTATCTAGCACCGGGTTTTTGCGTCACTTGCCATTTACTTTGGATGAAATCGGGCGTGACTTTAGCTGCATCAACATAGACGTGGCGGCGGTACATCAAGCTGAGGAATGACGGCGCAGTGTTGAGTTTGTATAGGAATTGTCCCAGTAAGGGCGATCGTACTAATTCTCTCACAATTCCATGCCATCCGCTTTGCTGTTTGCTCATCGTCGGCAAAGGCCCGCGCCAAGTCGGTGCAGCTAACACAATCTTTGACCATACATTGGGCTTTGATTGCGCTAACTGCATCACATAACCCGCAGCATGACCGGCTGCAACTACAGCAACAGGACTATTAAAATTTGCCTCAACAAAATCCTTGATAAATTGATGGTATAATTGCGGTTGATAGTCGGTTCGCGGGCGATCGGATTCGCCAAAACCCGGCCAATCTAAGCTCACAACTTGAAATTGGGGAGCTAACAATTCTGCTAAAGGACGCATTTCTTCTCGCGTCGAAACCGTACTGAAAGCAGGCAGCAACAATACAGGATTTCCCTGTCCTCTAGTTTCGTAAATAACTTTGATTTGTGTTTCTTGCCAATTCCACAGATATTCTTGAACTGTGGCGGAATAGTTACCAGAATTTGATTTTGTTAAATTTGTAGTTTGAGTCATGACTGTTTATTCTTTTAATTTGCTTCGGCTTGCTTGCTTAATTCACAAGCAAGTGCCTTATTTTTCATCATTTGAAAAATGTTGTAAAATCCGTTAGCGCGGGAAGGTGTCAGACTTACATTCAATCCCGTGTCTTGAATAAAATCTGGGGTAATGGTGACAATTTCAGCAGGTGTTAATCCGCTCAAACCTTCCACCAGTAAGCCAACTAATCCTTTGACTAACTGAGCGTCTGAATCACCTTGATACAGAACTTTTCCGTCTGCCAAATTTGCAGTAATATAAACTTGCGACACGCAGCCAGAAACTTTGTTTTCCGGCAGTTTGTCGCTTTCGGGAAATGCTGGAAGTCGCTTGGCATACCACAGCAGTTGTTCGTAGCGCTGTTTCGGATCGGAATGTCGCTGAAAGCGCTGGACGATTTTAGCTAGGGCTGCGGGTAGTGTGGTGTTTGTGGACATGATTCACTCGTAGCGGTTTACTGCGTTAATATTATACCTTCAATTGTAGCAGGTAAGGGCGATCGATTTGAGATTTGAGATTAGGACTTAAGGATGAGATAGTAGGGACACGGCAATGCCGTGTCCTCATGGGTTTTTAAGACACGATCTTAAACTAAGCAACTGTTCAGGTGTTCTCGAATTTGAGCGGTATCTAAGTTGCGGCCGATGACTACGAGTTGATTGTTAGGTGTGGTAAACCATTCGGAAGCATCTAATTCGTATCTGGGGCCGCTGAGTTGAAAGATGTGTCTCATCGGACTGTCGTTAAACCAGAGAATTCCTTTTGCCCGAAATACATCCAAGGGCATTTTTTCGGTGAGAAATTCTTGGAATTTGTGAACATCAAAAGGTCGATCGCTCTCAAATGATAGTGAAATAAATCCGTCGTTATCTAAGTGATGAGATTGATGTCCGTGATGGTGTTCGTGTTCGTGATGGTGTTCGTGATGGTGTTCGTGTTTTTCCTCAATTTCCAGACTGTTGAAAATATCTGCCTGCGTTAAACCTACACCCAAAATTAAGGGTAGAGGAACTTCACCGTATCGAGAGTGTAAAATTCTCGCTCCTTCCTTAACTGTGCGAATGTAAGATTCTAACTCTTCTACTTTTTCTTGAGGAGCTAGATCGGTTTTGTTCAGCAGCACAATATCTGCAAATGCCACTTGTTTAAAAGCTGCTTCGCTGTCAAAGTGATCGGTAGTAAATGTTTCGCTATCGACTACGGTAAGTACAGAATCTAGATTGGTCAAATCCCGCAACTCGGTGCCGACAAATGTCAGGATAATCGGCAGCGGGTCGGCCACTCCGGTGGTTTCAATCACCATACAGTCGATGCGTTCTTCTCGTTCTAAAACTCGGTAAACTGCATCGACTAAGCCTTCGTTAATAGTGCAACAGATGCAACCGTTGCTAAGTTCTACCATGTCATCGTCTGTAGAAACAAGAAGCTGCGAATCGATATTGATATCGCCAAATTCGTTAACTAAAACTGCTACTTTTAAATCTTGGCGATTTTTGAGTATTTGATTGAGCAAAGTGGTTTTGCCGCTGCCGAGAAATCCGGTAATTATAGTTACTGGCATCCCTTTTTTGGGAAGATCGGCAATTAAATTTGGGGTTTGTACGGTGAGATTAGTCATTGTTATTCATTGGTTAGTTGTAAAGGCATTGCTGTTAATTTCCAAAGCCGATCGCACCTCATCGCTGACAGCCCGGTGCGATCGCCTCTGCTAAGATACGGGCGATCGAGCCGATCTCGCGCACTTTTATGTGATAATCATTCTCACAATACCTGAAAATGCGGTTGGCGCGCAAGCTCTACAATTACAGATCGGTGCAATATCTCCGATCGGGCTTTAATCTGAATAGGTTACTGTAGTTAACGAGCGCGATCTATCCACAAACAGGAGAATATATGGTAAGTAACTAGCCAGATTGTCTCTTAGGAGTTTGGGCGATCGCGCAGGAATAACTCTGAAAAAAGGTTATTTATCTAACGGCAAAGCGGTATAATATATTGTGAAAAAAATCTGGCTAAAATATCGAGTTTTTCAGGCAGTTGTATTCTTAGGATTGGGTTTGGTGTTAACCATCGCCCTTTCACTTTCTTTTGGTGCGGTGCCGATGAGTTCAGCTCAATTGTGACAAGCATTTCTGCACCGAGGTGATGCTGTAAATCAAACTATTTTCTGGGAAGTGCGTTTGCACAGAGTGGTGGCAGCGCTGACATTTGGTGCGGCGTTAGGAATTGTCGGGAGCTTGGCTGCAGGAGCCGCTCAGCAACGGTTTAGCCGCTCCTTTTGTATTAGGAATTTCGGCTGGTGCGGGGTTAGTTGCGATTACCATGCTGACTTTGGGAATATTTCAAACTGGGGTGTCTTTGGCGGCTTGGATAGGTGCTATTTTAACTTCGATGCTGGTCTACTTTTTTTTGGGACAAACTAAAACTGGCATTTCTGTGGAACGTTTGGTTTTAGCTGGTGTGGCTGTGAGTTCTCTTTTTGGGGCAATACAAACTACACTGCTGCTGTTAGCTGAAGACAGCCGTTTGCAAGCTGCTTTGAATTGGTTAATAGGCAATTTAAACGGTCGCGGTTGGTCGAATTTGCAGGTTGCTGCACCTTATATTTTGGCTGCTTTGCTGTTAGGATGTTTTTTGGGGCGATCGATAAATTTGCTGGCTTTGGTTTCTCTAAAAGTGAGAAAGCTAAAGGCATTCCAAAGCCCGCAGCGATCGGAAACCAGATTTTTGAGACTGACTCCCAATGGTGTCGGATCGCCCTCAAGAAGCTAAATCCAGAGGTGGCAAACCGCGCAACTGTCGCAGCGAGTTGATACACATCTGACAGTCGCAGCCAAACAGGGCCACAGCCGCATCGCTTTCTTCTTCCGAAAAATCCAGCATCGCCACCTGCTGATCATCAGGCTGCTGCCAACTGATTTTTACTTTAGAATTAGCAGCAGCTTTGGCGGGGAGGCGCACGCAAGTCAGACGCTGAGTGTGGGGCGATCGCACGCAGCGGGGCGAATCAGCCGATTGGCTTGGTGTTTCGCCAATTTGAGCGGGATTTGCGATCGCGCTCAAAGACATCACAGATCCAAACAGCGTGGGGCTTACCAATAAAGTGAGGAGTAATCTATTCATTTGTCGTCTTTAAGAACTTTAATGTATACAGTAACCGATTATCTGTTGCAATTCAACAAGGTTTTCGTCCGACATCAGTAAGATTTGGCGTTATGAAGGCTTAAAAGTCGAATATTTGTCGCCCAAATATCTAATAATTTTTCGGGTATTAGCAACAAGCATTTTCTGATAAGTATCACCTTTGCTTCCCAGTTTAAGATTTGTTGCAATTTTAGTAAGTTTAGCTTGCCAGTGATAACAAACTCTTCCAATGTGGGTAAACTGATTTCAGTAAGGGTTACTCGAAGCAGCGAACAAGTTTACCTCAGAAACCAGGTGGGGAGTGATGAGTACAGTTTTAGTGGTGGAAGATTCCCGCAGCCAGCGGGAGTGCATTTCACATCAGTTGAGATGCAGCGGATTGAATGTAATTCAGGCATCGGACGGTGTGGAAGCGCTGGATAAAATTGAGAAAAATTGCCCCGATTTAGTATTATTAGATGTCATAATGCCCCGTCTAGACGGCTACGGGGTTTGTCGTTTAATTAAAGCTAATCCCGAAACTCGGAACATACCAGTGGTATTTTTAACAGGCAAGGGACAGCGGTTAGCTTTATTTGCGAGGTTCCAGGGCGATCGCGCCGAGGCTTATGTTAGCAAACCTTGGCAGCCGAGGGAACTTTTGGCAACGATCAAAAAAGTTTTGCTCAATGCCAATATTAAGTTCGATCGAGCTTCAGCGGACGCTTGGACAGAATACGGAATTTTAAACTTAAGTACAGTCGAACTGTATCAAAGCCATGCCGATGCTTGGACAAAATACAGTTCCCAAATTATTAAATTGTACGATTCCAGCTTAGCAGCTTTTGAGCAAGCTTTGGCAATTGAACCGAGTCACTCCAATGCAAACAAGTATCGCAACCGAGTCCAGACAATCCGGGCAATTTTGATGAAAAAATTAGAGCACACTAAACCCTGCAAAGTGTGCGATTATTATTACGGTAAGGATGGCATCAATTGTGCGGTGCATCCTGCTGGCCGGCCTCAAGAACTGTGTCGCGATTGGGAATTTAATTAAACAAAGATGAAAACAAATAACCGCGCTACCTTAGAAAAGCTGCTGCAAGAAAGAAACGAACATCCCGAAAGAATGGCTGAAATTGATGCGAAAATTAATGAAACTTTTCGCCAAAATTACGCAATTTTAGTAATGGATATGTCGGGATTTTCGCGCACGACAGTCCGCTACGGAATTATTCATTTTTTGGCAATGATTCACCGGATGCACGGAATTGTCAAACCGATAATTTCAGAATACAGCGGCACTGTAGTTAAGGAGGAAGCCGACAATATTTTTGCAGTTTTTCCCGATGTAAAATCGGCTGTGGAAGCTGCGATCGACTCTTTGAAACAAACGGCGGCTGTCAACACGACACTGCCGCCGGAGATGGATATTTACCTCTGCATTGGTATTGGCTGTGGCGATGTTTTGATGCTGGAAGGAGAAGATATGTACGGATCGGAATTTAATCTGGCATCCAAGCTGGGAGAGGATTTGGCGGAACGGGGAGAGATTTTGCTCACCTCAGCAGCCTTTGAAAAGTTGGAAGGTGACAAGCAAGATTGGGAAAAAGTGGAACTTTCGGTTTCAGGTTTGGAATTGGTGGCGTACAAGCGGCTGTAATCGGGTGAATTTCTGTTGTCTTCTCGTTCTTCGCCATGCTGGAAAATGAGACATGACCCAGCCCAAAAACGGATACAAGCCCCCGACTTAAGTCGTGGAAAGATAAAAATTTTAGACCAAAGTTCAAACTCCCAGATTTATCTGTGGGGTAAATCTAAAATCTAAAATCTAAAATCTAAAATCGCCTGACTTGCCCCAGCCTTGAGTAGAAACCCGGTTTCTTCGCAGATACCTGGCGACTCAGCCATTTTTGTAGAAACCGGGTTGATGAGGCTATATTCTTAGAGAATATGGAATTTAAATAAAATTTAAAATCAGATGATTGAGGAACACAAAACTTGGCAATCTATTAATTTATCCGCTATTCGACAGCGACTGGCTTGGCTGCAGCAACAGCCCGACAAAGTTATTTTTTGCAAAGAGTCTGGTGTTCACTATGTTGCAGTCACAAAAGAGCGATCGCACATTAAGCTATCTTTAGTAGAAAAAGTAAATCGGCAAACAGATTTACTGCAATCTATTTTCGATCTCAACAATCCTTTACATCTAGTGTCTGAATATACTCAGGCGATGATGTTGGGTTTAGTGTGGCAAAGCCAACCTCAAAGAATCTACATAGCGGGATTTGGCGGCGGCAGAATTCCCTTAGTTTTGCACCACTATTTGCCGGAAACGGTTATAGAATGTACGGATGTCGATCCGATCGCGATCGAAGCAGCTACACAGTGTTTTGGGGTAAAATTCGACGATCTGCTAACTGTAACAATTCAAGACGGCAGAGACTATTTAGAGCAGCAAAAATCAGATACTCAGTACGATATCATCATGATCGATGTAGCTTTTGGCAACGGCTACTTTCCGCACCGCCTATCCACCAATGAGTTTTATCAAATCTGCGAAAAACACTTGTCAACCGAGGGAGTTGTGCTAGCCAATCTGCTGCATAGAGATCAGTTTTATGCCGAAAAAGTTACGACTTTTCAAAGTGTGTTTTCTCAGGTATGCCTATGTGTTTGCCAGGAAAGTAATAGCATTTTGATTGGTAGCAACAGCCAGATTTGGGAGAAAGATGAGATTGTTGCTAAGGCAAAATATTTACAAGATAGCTATCAATTTTCATTTCCATTAACTGACAGATCACAGGAAGTAAAATTAGGTAGAGAATTGGCGGAAGCTATACCTAATTTAGACAAAGCTCAAATTTTTCATGACGATTCGCCGCCCGCTGGTTATTTTGATTGCTGGTTATTCTGATATTTATAATAAGTCCGGGTTTACTCTTTGTGGAACAGGCATCTTGCCTGTTACTGATACAATGTTGAGATCACCCAGGGATTGAAAGAGACTGCGGGATAAAATTGCTCTCAGAGTGCGATCGGATATAACCATCGACAATAGGGCCACGCAGGACACGGCATTGCCATTTCCCTACCTCAAGATAATCAATCTTCCTCGATAAGAGATATAACCATCGCCCGATTAATTTTCGGGAAACCTCACCGCCTCGTCTCCTGACTATAGGGAGTATCAATTCCGATACCACCGGATTTGATATAACTCCTATTTCATACATTCAACCATCTGCTGTTCTAGCTTAGCCAACAATGTATCCACATCGGTCGCAGCTTCCTCAAAACAAACAGGAGGTTCAGGCTTAGGTTCAAAAAGAATCAACTTAATTTGACCTTCCCCGATCGCCAAAATCGCCACTTCTTTCTCAGGTTTGTGAGCGTTCAACACACCTACAACTTCCTGAATATGACTTTTAACTTGACGGTTCAACTCCTCAACCGCCTCTTTCTTACAATACACAAAACGCGCAGTTTCTGCAATATCAATTGCTAAAATCTCCTCGCTTTCTTCTCCCCTTTCCAGAAATAGCCCCCAAGCCAAAGCAGCCAATTCATTTTGATTAGCTTTCACAAATTTATCTAACTTGCGACTCCAGCTATTTTCGTTGGGTTTGGACTCAGGGCTATCAAATAGAAACATTTTCTCTTCTTGTTTGTATAAACTAATATTTTACAGTCAGTTAGCAGTTGGCAGTTGGCGGTTGGCAGTTGGCTGTTGACTGTTGTCATTAGTTACCCATGCCCAATGGCCCATCCCCAATTACAAATTAGCAATTACCAATTACCCAAAAGCGCTGCGTTTCTATCTTATACCAGATTGCACGCGCCAGAGCGCCGCATAAATTCCGTCCTGTTCGATCAGTTGTTCGTGCTGCCCCGATTCTACCACCAGCCCCTCTTCCATGACACAAATGCAATCAGCATTGCGGACAGTAGAAAGACGGTGGGCGATCGCAATTGTAGTGCGATTCTTGGTAATTCGTTCGAGCGATCGCTGAATTGCCGCCTCAGTCTCGTTATCCACCGCTGAAGTAGCTTCGTCAAGAATCAAAATCGGCGGATTCTTCAAAACAGCCCTCGCAATTGCAATTCGCTGCCGCTGACCCCCCGACAATTTTTGACCGCGTTCCCCTACAATAGTGTTGTAACCGTCCGGCAATTGTACGATAAACTCGTGAGCCTCCGCAATTTTCGCAGCATTTACTATCTCTCGATTGTTAGCCTCAAAACTGCCGTAAGCAATATTTTCAGCCACCGTACCGTGAAATAAAAACACATCTTGACTCACCAATCCGATCGCTCTCCGTAAATCTTTTAAATTCAGGTTATTTAATTCTATACCGTCGAGATAAATATTGCCATACTGTACCTCGTACAGCCTCAAGATGAGTTTCACCAGCGTACTTTTGCCCGAACCAGTAGCGCCAACAATCGCAGTAGTTTTGCCCGCCGGCAGAGTCAACGAAAAATACTGCAAAATCGGCTTTCTTTGATTGTAAGAAAAAGTAACATTTTTAAATTCCAACTCACCCTTAATCGAACTAACAGGCCGCCGAATATCACCCGTGCGAATTGCGATCGGAGTATCCAACAAATTCATCACCCGATTAGTAGAAGCCATTGCGCGCTGGTATTGATCCAGAGTATCTCCCAGGCGAGTCAGTGGCCACAGCAACCGCTGGGTTAAAAACACCAAAACGCTGTAAGTCCCCACAGACAACCGGCCCGCCACCACCTCCAAACCGCCCAGAAATAGTGTTGCAATAAACCCCAAGAAAATCACAACCCGAATTAGCGGAATAAAAGCTGCCGAAAGTGCGATCGCCCGTCGGTTGCTTTGGCGGTAAGCTTGGCTTTGTGCTTCGATGCGCTGAATTTCATAATCTTCGGAAGTAAAACTTTTAATAGTAGTAATTCCCATCAAATTATTCGACAGTTGCCCGTTCAGAAAACTCACTTTTTCCCGCACATCAGCATAGAAAGGAGCAAGGCGATTTTGAAAGGCGATCGAACCCCAAATAATAAAAGGTATCGGCAGCATTGACAGCCCAGCAACACCAGGAGATGCAGCAAAAAAAGCCGCGCCAATCACAACAACAGTGGTAATTACCTGAATTACCTCATTAGCGCCGTCGTCCAAAAAACGTTCGAGTTGATTGATATCATCATTGAGAATAGAAATCAAACCGCCCGTGCTGCGTTCTTCAAAATAAGCTAATTCTAATTCCTGCAAATGGCTGTAAGCTTCCAGACGTAAATCGTGTTCAATATCCTGAGCCAAATTGCGCCACAAATAATCATAGGCATATTCAAAAAGAGATTCCAACGTCCAAACAACCGCGCTCAAAAGAGTGATAATTGCCAGTTGCCAAAAGACATCTTTTATGCCCCACTGAGCGAGGATAGAATCTTGCTGTTTCACCACCACATCAACGGCAATACCGATTAATGCTGGCGGCGCTAAATCAAAGAATTTATTCAGCAGCGAACAGATACTGGCCAGCCAAGCTTTCAGGCGGTAGCGGCGCCCGTACTTCATCAGCCGCTTTAGGGGATGGACAGGTTTTGATGGATTTGGTGATACTTGAGAATCATTCATAGGGCATGGGGCATCGGAAATAGGGCCGAGAATTAAAAATTAGTAGGGTGCTCGGCGCGCACCTTACCCTTGTTTAATTTTTAATTCTCAAATGCCCCGTTCCTAGGCTTTAAACGTTAACACTGGCTTCATTTTAGCGACTACACCAACTATTTGCGCCTCAACCTGAACGTCAATTACTGGTTGAATTGGCTTGTAAGCGGCCGGTGCTTCTTCAATTCTGCGTTCTTCGCGCCCGGTAATGCAATCTACGCCGGTTAATCCCAAAGCGGAGTCAGTTTTGTCAGCACCAGCGCGACTCATATCGAAGCGCGATCGCGCCCTACCTGCACCGTGAGAAGCCGATCGCAAAAATCGATCGTTCCCCTTCCCAACCAGCAAATAAGACGGCGCGCCCATCGAACCCGGTACAATTACAGGCTGACCGGAATGTGCGGGACAAGCGCCTTTGCGCGTTACCCAGCCGGCACCTTCAGCTAAAGTGATATTGTGAGGCAAATCGTATACTAAGGGAGCTTCCACATCGCCGAAAACTTGTCGCAAACGCCCGCGCAGAAGTTCTGCTAGCAGCAAACGGTTGATAAAACCGTAGTTAGCGGCGGTTGCTTCCGCTTGCAGGTAGCTGTTCACAAGTTCGGGATTTGCTGCCACAGACAGCGGGAAAAGCCTGGATTCAGGATGTTTCAGAGTTTTCGGCCAGGCGTCGCAAGCTCGATCGCGCCACATTCCGCCGATGTATTTGCCGACATTCCGCGAACCCGAGTGAATCATGAAAGCGATTTGTCCCGATCGAACTCCCCAAGTATAAGCCGTAGCCTTGTCCACAACTTCCTCAACCACTTGAATTTCGACAAAGTGATTGCCGCCGCCGATAGTCGCTAACCCGCCATCCCTGACTAAGCCGTCATTTGGGACTAATTCTTCGGGAGCCCATCTGACATCGCCATTCATGGAACCGCCAAGGAAAGTGCGATTGCACTCTGCGGCCAACTGCTGGAAATCCGAATTAGCCGCGCTGCCGGTTGCCTCGTCTGCCATACCATCCAGCCATCCGGGAATCCCGTGTTGGAACATCGCGCGAGCAGTTTTTGCAGTCATGCTGACATCGCGAGTACCGAAGAAATAATCGCCTTTGAGCAATTCTACAAATCGATCGCGCTGACTGAGGAATTGTTCGATCGACAAATCCGCAACGTGTAACCGCATCCCGCAGTTAATATCGGAACCGACAGCAGCCGGAATCACCATTCCTGCTGTTTCTACAATAGAGCCGATCGCCACCCCCGCATCCCCCGGATGGAAATCTGGAGTAGCGCAAGCGTGGCAAACGCAGCCGCCTTGAGGGTGTCGAACATTTGCCAAAGTTGCTAACTGTTTGAGCGCCTTTGCTTCCACAGGAAAATCCTCTGGGAGCAAAACTTCTGCTGTTGTGGCACTGGCATCTTGCCACTGTTCTTTCAGAGAACTATTGAGACAAATCGAGTAGACTTTATTGTCGTAACTAACATCAAGACCTTGCCGAGATAAAGCTCGCAAAAGCCTGTTCAAGTTTTTTGGCTGCTGCATAAATAGTCTATTGCGGGTTGCAGTACAACCGCCACAAATGGAAGAGATGTTGTACTTAGTAAAATAATTTGGTTCAGCAGCCGCAATCTTTATACAGAGAAGTTGAAGGCAACTTCTCGACTCACTACAAGTATGACACCTCATTTTTTCCGGGTCAATTTACCCATACTATCTGCGATAGCGAGGGAGCCAAGATTTGTGAATCTCTTCCTTGTTATGCTGTTTTTCTGCGCTGTCAGCGCCCATCAAAGCTAGTTTCCTCCCTTTTATTGTTAAATATAAATGAGCTGACTAAGGGTTGGACGCAGTTTTCCCAAAAACCAGACTTTTTTTCAATTCCCGCCAATAACCCCCCACTTTTGTTTCTCCCAAAGCCATGCGCATTTTCTGAATCATGCTGCTTCTTACAGGTGGCTTTCCGTAGTAAAGAAATTGATTGATGTCTTTAGCAAGGCCTGCATTCATGAAAGTTTGAACATCTTCGCGAGCCAAATATTTCTCCCGAACCTCCTGCAAATATTCGTCTTGAGCATTCGTGTGAAATACCGTCCAGCTCTGGTCTTCAACCTTACACAAAGTATATTGGTTGTGAGCCTCCATATATGCGCTAAATGCTTCTTCCAGCAAAAACCTGCCAAACTGGTGTGTTCCTTCAAATCTTGAAGCAATATATTCACCCACATATTCTTGCATGACTGCAACAAAGGTACTGTGCTTCATCAAAGAAAAATTGATCGTGCAGGCTCGAATGAAGTACCACCCAGCCCAAGCGTCGAGATGTGGGAACGTTCTGTTAAAAGCTCCGCCGACTGCAAAAATTTCATCTCGGTCGAGATAATCGATCGCTTCCTCTAACCAACCGTCGTGGCCTTCTCTGTAAGGTAACGTGTCAATTTTGAACCACAATACATACGGCTTGCTAGCGATTGCTCCCGATGTATACTCCTGAATAAAACATCTCTCTTTGTCATTGTCTGGATGGTTCGATGCAATGATTTGCAGCTTATCAATTAAACCCTCCTGATACAGCTCCCAATAAACTTTTTGAGTGTCGCTATCGCTGCCACCGTCAACCACAATAACTTCCCCTGGTTTGCCACCTAAAAACTTAAACCAATCCAGGAGAATCTCTCTATAGGCTAACCCATTGCCAAAATTGGCTGAGACCATCGACACTTCACTGAGTTTGCTTAATTGATCGCTCATAATTTATTTTTTCAAAAAAAAATGCTTGTCCCTTATAAGTTACTAAAATTTTAGATGGTTGTCAATTTCAAATAACATCATTACCGTAAAAATACTGATATCTTTAGTGTGTGTTTGATTATATTTGTAACAGCAAAAGCCCTCGATGCACTCCGGCTCTGATAAACGGGGTTTTTTAACCTAGGACTGAGGCCAAAAAACCCGATTTCTTCAGCGCCGATGAGTTAGTCTGTGGACTTGTAGAGTTAATACCTCACTTACGCACCGAAACTTAAAAAAACGCGTTTTTTAACCAATATCCCTCTTGCTACACCGAGAATTGTGGGGTCAAAGAACCCGGTTTCTACGATAAATCTTAGGTTGACCAACAAAACCTCCAGAAACAAACCGGGTTGCTTCACAAGTCCTCAATAAGTTTGTTTGACAGGCGAAAAATGGCAAACTTTTAACTAGAGATTGCTTAAAGATAATATCTAACCGTTGTTACAACCCGACTTCTTTTCGCCCGCAAAGCAGCTTTCAAAAAGAAAGCAGTTTGATTGTGCAGCAGTCCCTCCCACCAATTCCGCGTCACAAAAGCCGGAATAATCAGAGTCAAGAACACTCCAGGCCGCTGCTCTTCAAACAAAGTCAAAAAGTGTGTCAAAGCCGAACCAACAGAACGGTAAGGCGAGTCCAGAATTTCCAAAGGAATATCAGATTGCAAATCTTGCCAAGCCGCTTGTAATTTTGCTCGATCGGTCAAACCAATATCTACGTGAACTGCCACAACTTCATCAGCGATTAAACGAGCGTAATCGAGGGCCTCGAAAGTTCCCCGGTGCAACTGCCCGACTAACACCACTGCCGGATGTGTCACCGTCTTAACTCTAGGTCTGCGAAGATAAGACCTCGGTTCTATTCCCTGGATGCTCAAGCGAGCCGCGACATACCGATAGTGTCGGTGAATAGCTAAAAATAGACTGACTACGATCGGAATAGTTACTACGACAACCCAAGCTCCCAAAAGGAATTTTGTAGCGAGAATTACAGCTAAAACTCCCGTTGTTGCCAGTGCACCAATACCGTTCATCACAGCACTAACTTGCCAACCTTTACCTCGCTCCTTAAACCAGTGAATTACCATTCCCGATTGGGAGAGAGTAAAAGAAGTGAAAACTCCAACCGCATACAGGGGAAGCACCGAGCTCGTATTGCCTCGAAAGATGATAATTAAAAGAGCAGCGCAGAAGCTGAGCAGATTAATGCCATTAGAATAAACCAGGCGATCGCCCAACAGCGACAATTGCCTCGGCAAAAACCCGTCCCGCGCCAAAAAATAACAAAGTCGTGGAAAATCAGCATAACTCGTATTCGCCGCCAACAGCAAAATTAACAGAGTAGCTGCCTGCAAATAGTAATAAAATATACCCACACCAAAAATCTGTTTTCCCAATACAGAAAGGAGCGTTTCATGTTCGCTAGGAATCACCTGATAAATATGAGCCAAGTAACTAATTCCCAAAAACATCGCTCCCAGAATTCCCCCCATATAGCTCAAAGTCAGGCGCGCATTCTTCCATTCAGGAGGCTTAAAAGCCAACACCCCGTCTGATATGGCTTCAACTCCAGTCAGGGCTGTACAGCCCGCCGCAAAAGCCCGCGCCAGCAGAAATAATCCCAAAGGTTCCTTAGCTGGAATATTTTGTAATGTCGGCATAACATTACCTGTTGCCTGTTGGAATAAACCGCAGCCAATCAAAACAAAAATGCCAACGAGAAACGCATAGGTGGGAACCATAAATATATTTCCCGATTCCCGCAATCCCCTGAGATTGGCAAACATGATTAGGACAATAAAAACTAAGCACAGTTCAACTGTGTAGGGGTGCAGCGAGGGAACTGCTGAAGTCAAGGCCGCCACCCCAGCCGAAATACTGACAGTTACAGTTAAAATGTAATCAATCATCAGCGAAGCTGCGGCGATCAAACCAGGATAAATACCTAAATTTTCTCGCGCCACAATGTAAGCGCCACCGCCGTTGGGGTACGCTTTAATTGTCTGTCGGTAAGACAGCGCCACGATCGCCAACAGTAAAATAATAATTCCAGAAATAGGCAGCGATAAACTCAAACTGCTACTCCCCGCTAGTAACAGCACGAGCAGAGTTTCTTGAGTAGCGTAGGCAACAGACGAAAGTGCATCGGAAGCCAGAACCGCTAGTCCTGTAGCGTTGCTCAACCGTTCATGAATAAATGCGCTAGTGGGGAGAGATTCACCTAGTAAAAATCGCTTGAGTCGAGAATAACTGTACATTGAAACTCAATATATAGGCATCCACAAATCATAATCTAGACGAGGACTGTTTTAAGTAATATTTGGCTCACAAGTGGTAATTCTCTCTCGCTTGTTGAGTCAGCTTCAGCTTTTGTTCGAGAGCTTGCCAATTTTCGGCTGCAATATCGCTGATGAACTCGTCAACACTGTCGCGGTAAATAGAGAGCGATCGCAATAATTCCTCTCGATTGTACTTTGCCACCATGACTCCCAGCTCGGGATTGCCGCCCCCAACGCGGCTCGTGTCCCGAAAACCCGAACTCGCCAAATGTTGGGCTAAATTAACAATATCCCGATCGCCCTCTCGATCGCAGGCAGCAACCAGCGTCGCGCTCGCCATGAGTGGCAAATGAGAAATCCAAGCCACAGCTCGATCGTGATCTTCCGGCTCACATCGGTAAACTTTAGCACCCAGCAACCGCGCAATTTCCTCAACCTTATCCACCGCAAGCGTCGGCGTCTGGGCAGTCGGCGTCACCACGTAAGGCCGGCCCACAAACAAATCCGGTATCGCCGCCTCAATCCCGCTTTCAGCAGTCCCCGCCATCGGGTGTCCCCCTACAAAATTCGGCCACAGAGGAGACACAGCCTGCACTATGGGTGTTTTTACGGAACCGACATCGGTTACAATAGTATCAGGGGAAAGATAGGGCACCAACTCTCTGACGATCGACTCGATCGACCCCAGTGGCGTGCAAATAAAAACCACATCCGCTGCTGCCATCAGAGACAGGTTTATGCTGGCTTCATTGACAACACCGCGAGCTTGCGCCCGATCGCAAGTCTGCTGCCGACTCGAAACCCCAAAAACATTAAACCCGCGCGATCGCAAATCCAGCCCGATCGAGCCGCCAATTAAACCTAGTCCTACAATACCGATATTCATAGCAATAAAATGGGGATATTTGATACGGTGCCGCCCCCATGACAGTCGAGGAACTCCTGAAAAAATATGCCGCCGGAGAAAGAAATTTTGCCGGAATCAACCTGACTGAGGCCAACCTCAGCGGCGTCAACTTGAGCGGAGCCAACCTCAAGGGTGCGAATCTGAGTGTAGCAAACCTAAGCGGAGCAAACCTCAGCAAAACCAACCTCACAGGTGCAAAACTCAACATCGCCAGACTCAGTGGCGCCCATCTAGGCGGCGCCGACCTCACCGACGCCGACCTCAACGTCGCTTATCTAGTGCGAGTTGACCTCAAAAAAGCCATACTCATAGGAGCCAAACTGATCAGAGCCGAGCTCATTCGAGCCGAACTCAGCGGCGCAAACCTCAGCGGCGCAAACCTCAGCGGCGCCACCCTCACCGAAGCCACCCTTCGAGGAGCCAACCTCGCTCAAGCCAACCTTCGAGGCGCTCACCTCAGCGGCGCGTGCTTGACAGAAGCCAACCTCGAACAAGCCAACCTGCAAGGCGCCGACCTTAGCCGAGCCGACCTCAGCGGCGCCGACTTGCGAGGCACAGAACTGAGACAAGCCAACCTCACTCAAGCCGTACTCAGCGGCGCCGACCTCAGCGGCGTCAATTTGCGCTGGGCCATTCTCAGCGGCTGCAATCTC
Source organism: Microcoleus sp. S36b_A4 (assembly GCF_036700645.1). Lineage (NCBI taxonomy): Bacteria > Bacillati > Cyanobacteriota > Cyanophyceae > Oscillatoriales > Microcoleaceae > Microcoleus > Microcoleus sp. S36b_A4. Next base: position 76,118 of record NZ_JAUBPI010000011.1, read on the forward strand.
CGCTGGGCCGACCTCAGCGAAGCCAAATTGAGCGGTGCCGACCTCAGCCGAGCCGACCTCTGCCACGCCAACTTGCTGAATGCCAGCTTAGTTCACGCCGACCTGACAAATGCCTATCTGATCCGCGCCGACTGGATTGGAGCCGACTTAACCGGAGCCACCTTAACCGGAGCAAAACTTCACGCAGTTTCGCGGCTGGGCATCAAAACCGAAGGCATGACCTGCAAGTGGGTTGATCTTAGCCCCAACGGCGACCACAGCCAAATTTACTGGTTGAACTCGGGAGGAACCCAGGAATTTTTTCATGAAACCTTGCCCACAGTTCGGATTGTGATTGACTCGCCCTTAGACCAAGGCGCTCATTTTGCACTAGCTGCAACTTATTACCAAATTGCCCAACAATACCCAAGTTTAAGTCAGCCTCCCACGATCGAAGTCAGCTCCAGGCGCACCGTACTCGCGTTTAAAATGGACAGCGACGATAAATTATTTGCCACCGCTTACGTTGCCATTATTCCTTTTAACGACGCTGCCATAACTCAAAAAAACCTAATAGCTTTGATGAAAATGATTCAATCCCACGATGCAGGCAAACTTAACGTCAAAGAATCTAAACACGTCCAGTTATGCAGCAAAGCTCTCAACCAAGCTATCAGCAAAGTAGACCAAATCAAAATTTCCAGTTCTTTTCCAAAAATCGGTGAAAGCATCAATTTCTTTCAAATTCCAACACAGATGAGCTTAATTAATTCCCGCGATCAAAGACTCAGCGTATATCACCACCCTGCCTTCGGCAAACGCCTGATTAAAAAATACGAGCAAAGTAACTCACCATCGGGTAAGTTAGCCGAAAGCACAAAATTGGCTCAAGCTAATATCACTAGCATTTTGGATTTTATAAAAGGCTTCCACAATATAGATGTCTAGGCATATTGCATCAAGTTACAAAAAATGCTTATTCTAGTTTAAAGGTTGGGACAATAAAGCTTTGTTCTAGCTAAGACATCAGGGAAATTGAAAAGCATGGATGCCGAAGAACTCATCACCAAATATGCAGCAGGAGAAAGAGATTTTACTGCCATCCTCCTTTGCGAGGCAAATCTCAGCAGGATCGATCTCAGCGGGGCTAATTTCAGTGAGGCAATCTTGAGCCTCACCAACATGAGCGGCACCAATTTGTCAAACGCCAACATGAGAAAAGCCAAACTTAATGTTGCCAGACTCAGCGGTGCTAATCTCCACAAAGCCAACCTCAGCGGCGCTATCCTCAACGTAGCCAACTTGATTAGAGCCGACCTCAGCGAAGCCCAACTCGTTGAAGCTACACTGATCAGATCCGAACTGATTCGAGCAAACCTCAGCAGTGCTAACTTGACCGGTGCAAATCTCAGCGAAGCAGATTTGAGAGAAGCAACCCTCAGAGAAGCCAATCTAGAGCAAGCCGACCTCAGCGGGGCTCACCTGAGAGGCGCTTTTCTAACAGCGGCCAACTTGGAACGGGCCAACTTGCACAGAGCCGACCTCAGCAGGGCAGACTTGCGAGGAGTAAACCTCTGCAATGCCGAACTCAGACAAGCTAATCTGTCTCAGGCAAACCTTAGCGGCGCTGACTTGCGAGGCGCTAATCTCCGGTGGGCTGACCTCAGCGGGGCGAACCTGACCGGTGCTGACTTGGATGAAGCGAGATTGAGCGGGGCCAACTTGTACGGGGCAAATTTGAGCAATGTCAATCTGTTGAACGCTACTCTGGTACACGCGGATTTGACTCAAGCGAATTTGATTCACGCTGATTGGGTGGGTGCAGATTTGACGGGGGCGGCCCTGACGGGGGCAAAAATTTACGCTGTGTCTAGGTTTGATGTGAAAGCAGATGACATTACCTGCGATTGGGTTGACCTCAGTCCTAACGGCGATCGCAGCCACATTCAGCGCTTTACCCCAGAAGAATCTCAAAGGTTTTTCAATGCTACACCGCCGACAGTTCAAATTATTGTCGATCGACCCCTCGACCCCGATGCTAACTTTGTCCTGGCAGCTACCTACCGCCAAATAGCCCGTCAATACCCTGCTTTGAATCATCCTCCCAGTATCGAAGTTAATTCCAGACGCACAATCATATCATTTAAAATAGAGCAGGACGAGCAACTATTTCCCACAGCTTTCGTTGCGATTGTTCCCTTTAGTGATGCAGCATTTACTCAGAAAAATTTGATTACTTTGATCAAGATGATTCAACCCCAAAGTGGTAATAACCTGGGCGTCCGAGTTTCAAATATGGTAGTGCAATTAAACGTAGCCCTGACCAAAACAATGAGAAAAATAGGGGAAATGAAAATTCAGCCGATTCGCCTCGATCGCGAACCGATGTCAACTTTTTTCCAATCACCTACCCAAACTGTACTCGCTAACTCCAGCGCCGAAACTTTGATGATTCACTATCACCCAGATTTTGGCAGAAACTTGACAAATTTACCGGGAGTCAACAAAACCTCTATCAGTCCTGCAATTAAAGCGCAAAGATTTACCACCCCGCCTCTAAATACGGTCATTGAGTTTGTCAAAAGCTTTTATCAGCTCGGTGAGTAAATACTATAAATGAATTTGATATTATTTATATTTATGCCATATAAAAGTTAGCCGATCGCCATTTTATTCAGGTAAACAAATGGAAGCTGAAGAACTGCTCAAACGATTTGCAATCGTCAAAAGATATACTGAAGGCGACAGAGATTTCACAGGAATCAACCTGAATGAAGCTAATCTCAGCCGCATCAATCTCAGCCAATCAATTTTAAAGGGGGCTAGCTTATTTGTTACCAACCTCAGCGGTGCTAACTTGAGCGAAGTTAACTTGAGCGAAGCGAACCTGAATGTGGCTAGACTCAGCAGTACCAACCTCTCGCGGGCAATCTTAAACGGGGCTACTCTCAACGTAGCAAACTTAGTGAGAGCCGATTTAAGTGCAGCTCAATTAATCCGAGCATCCCTGATTAGAAGCGAATTAGTCCGCTGCGAACTCAGCAAAACTAACTTCAGCGGCGCTAACCTGACTGAAGCAGATTTAAGAGAGGTAAAACTGACGGAAGCTAACCTGTCAGGTGCTAACCTGTCCGGTGCAAATCTCAGAGGTGCTTCGGCTGTTTCAGCTAACTTTCAAGAAGCTAACTTACACGGCGCAGATTTGACGAAAGCAGAACTTAGCGGCGCCAATTTGAGCAATGCCGATATGAGACAAGCTTCATTGCAACAGGTGAATCTTAGCAGTGCCAATTTGAGCGGAGCTAACCTTAAATGGGCTGATTTGACGGGAGCTAACCTCAGCGGCGCGGATCTGAGCTTTGCTAAATTGAGCGGAGCTAACCTTAACGGAGCCGATTTAAGAAATACTAATTTAGGAAGTGCTAGTTTCGTTCACGCTGATTTGACAGAAACAAATTTGATTAATGCAGATTGGGTGGGCGCTGATTTGAGGGGAGCAACTTTAACAGGAGCAAAACTGTATTTGGTTGCTCGGTGTGGCATCATTGCAGATGATATTACTTGCCAGTGGGTTGACCTCAGCCCCGCAGGCGATCGCACTCAGATTCAACAATTTAATTCGCCGTCAGAATCGAGAAAATTTTTAAATCACACGCCTGGGTTAGTGCAAATTGTGGTTGACTCACTTTTAGACTACTCAGCAAACAGCACTTTAGCAACAGCTTACAGCGAAATAGCTCGGCATTACCGGGCAATGAATTTTCCTCCTAATATTGAAGTCGGCTACCGCCGCACAACTCTAACTTTTAGATTTGAGAGCGATGAGCATTTATTGCCAGCAGCTTTTTTAGCGATTCTTCCTTTTAAGGATGCCGTACAAACTCAGAGAAATATTATGGTTATAGGCAAAAATATTGAAAGTCAAAAGTTGGAGGAGGAACGAATATTGCAATTGCGTAAAGCATTGAGTGCAGCTACAAATAAATTAAATGAGTTGATAAATTTGGTCTCTAATATATCACGATTGAGTCAGCCCACAAAGTTTTTTGAGTCGCCTACCCAAACTATTTTAATTAGTTCGGGACAGGAGAGTTTGATGGTGAATTCTCACGGGAATTTTGGGAAGGGAGGTGCAAATCATCAGCCGAGTAAATTCAGTTTGCCTCTCGGTCAAAAAGTAGTTGATTTTCTGGCCAGTTTTGATTATGTTGAGTGAGAAATGTCAATTTTAAAACCGATTGATTGAGGTAGAAGTCCACAACTCATTGCTCCGCTTCCTGCGATCGCACTCCGAGCCGCACTGGCCCCACCATTTAACGATGGCGCGGCTCGTGGCGCGGGCTTTGCGCTTGGGGCGCAGCGCTCTGATCCAAACAGGGCTTCCCGCTGGAGCTTACCGACAGCGGTATCGAGTCAGCTATTTGATGCCGATTTTGATGTGGCCGGAACCTGTGATTTTAGTAGCGCCGACACGGGTGATCGAGCATTTGAGAGGAGTGGAAATTCCACGTTTGCAAGAGTGGCTGCAAACAGAGGGGTCGATCGAGACTTATTCCGATAATGCCACTGGACGAGGATTGATGCTAGCCGATCCAGAGTCTTGGCTGGCGGCTCGCTTGGCAGCAGATTCGCCACTTCCGAGCAATATTCCGACAATTATCGACGGTGTGGATGACTTGGAAGTTTGGACGCGCCAGCAATTGACGGCGGGTTTGCAACCGGCTGATTGGAATGATTTAATGCAATCTCAGCCTTTGGAAGCCGATGCAATCCTCCAAGGGCGGGTACTGCTAACGCGCGCTTTCTTTCGGCATCCGGCGAAACCAGAGGAGTGCTATTTGCTGGAAACGGCAGAGCAAAATATTTTGCAGGGGCTGTTTGAAAAAATCGAGCCAAACCCCCTAATTCCGGCTGCTTGGAGCAATTTTTGGCAGCGGTGGGAAACAAACGGAAAACTGCGGTGGGCGGAAATTAATCGGGAGGCTGGGTCATTTTCTCTGTACTGCGCGCCGGTGCAGGTGGGGGAGGTTTTGAGCAAAATTTGGGACGATCAGCCGGTGGTGTTGATTGGTGGGGCGGTGGATGTGGAACCGAAGGCTCCGATTTTCCGGGAAATGCTGGGACTGCCAGAATTGACGAGCGTTAAGTTTTCGCCCGATCGACAAAGTGAATTAATTCAACTGTACATTCCCAACTGGCTGCCGCTGCCAAATACGCCGGAATTTCAGGGTGTTTTAATTGAAGAAATTCGGACTTTGCTGTTGATGAGCGCGTCGGTGGCGGGTTTAACGGTGCTGATTGTGGGTGATGTACCGCTGAAGGCTAGGCTGGCGGCGATTTTGGCTTCTGAGTTCGGTTCTAGGGTGCAGGTTGAAAAAACAGATGTGGGGGAGAATGCGATTTTGGTGACGGGGTGGGAGTTTTGGCGAGAACATCAGGGGGAATTGAGGGCGCCTCACTTGCTGGCGATCGCAACTTTGCCGCTACCTTCTTTGGAGAATCCTTTGGTGACGGCGCGTGTGGCTTATTATAAGGAACGGCGCAAGGATTGGTTTCGGTTGTATTTGCTGCCGGCGGCGCTGAATGAGTTGCAACGGGCGATCGCGCCGGTGCGAGAACGTCAAGGGGTAGTGGCGATTTTCGACAGCAGGGTGATTCACCGCAGTTATGGACAGCAGGTTTTAGCGGCTTTGAGTCCTTTTGCGAGGATTGATTATTTGGATACGACTTGGCTGACGCAGGCTTGAGATGACCTGTTGGCCTATAATTTGGTTAGGTATCTAGTTGAAATCTAATTTAGTAGACAAAGATTATGGGTGAAGCTAAGCGTCGCAAAGAGTCGATCGGCGACGAATACGGTAAAGAAGAGCGCATCGTTCCCTGGCTGCCAATCACGAAAACCCAAAGCGAAGATTTTGTGAAGTGGACAAGTCGCGGTAGCTGGATGGGGATTAGTCTTTTGGTGGCTTGGTGGATTGTAGTGCGGTTTGTCGGCCCCTCGGCGGGTTGGTGGCAGGTTAACTGATGCCAGACTCGACAAATGCCTGTATTCTTGGCATTGTGTCGAGTTCAACTCGGAAACAAGCGGCTGATTTTTTAGGAAAATTTTAGTTGCGAATTTGGACTTGGTATGGTATGGTAATTATCTGCGGGCAATTAGCACAGTGGTAGCGCACTTCCTTCACACGGAAGGGGTCACAGGTTCAAATCCTGTATTGCCCATTCAAAACTTATGGCGACTCATTAGACATCTCCAAAAAATAAAATATCCTGTCGGAGTGCGATCGCGCGATCCATGTTGGAGCGTAAAGTATTCGGGGATAAAATTACAGGTTTTCAACATAAATTGTCGTCCAAATGCTTCACCCCTACAGATCTCAAACGGCGTGAGATTATTTAGAGAGGTAACTGTATGATCCAAATAATTCTGAACTCAGAACAAGAAAAGTTATTGCAACAACAGTTAGAAACAGGGAAATATACAACCCCCGATCAGGTAATTACTGATGCTTTAAAAGCTTTGTCAGAAAAACAGCATCTTAATCTACCTCGGCAAGTAGTAACGATTCTTTCAGGAAAACCTGCACAAGAGTTACTCGCAGAAAAAATTCAAATTAGCCGGGAACTTAAGAAGAGTTATCAGCCCGATCCGCACAGACAAGCTTTAGCTGAAGATTTTAGCAACTTATGTGAAGAAATCCAGGCTTTACACGCCGATCATCCTTTAACTGATGAAGAAATTGCCCAAGAAATTGCAGCTTATCGGAGTGGAGAATGAGAGTTGTTATAGATACTAATATTTTAGTATCTGCGGCAATCGCTGGAAGAAAACCAGCTTCTGTTATTAGCTGGGTTATCAATCAACCTGATTATGAATGGGTAGTTTCCGAAGAAATTTTAGCAGAGTATCAGGAGGTATTAAGTAGACGAAAACTAAAATTAACAGATGTTCAGAAAGAAAGATGGTTGAATTTGATTCAAGGTTCAACCAAACTCATTGATGTATCTATAGAAATTGATTTTCCTAGAGATCAAAAAGATGCTAAGTTTATTGCTTGTGCACTCTCTGCTCATGCTGATTTTTTAATTACAGGCGATCGCGATTTTACGGAAGTTCAGAGTTTAGGAAATACGTTAATTATTTCTGTTTCTCTTTTTGCAGAATCGATCATGAATTAGACATTGTTCAACAAAGCCAAAACAGCGATCGCCCAAAACCCCATTGTATACTACATCTATGCTACACTAATATCGTAACTCGTGCCCCGCAGGAGGTTTCCTCATGGCAAATGCCAATCTTCCTCAAAATTTCAACTTAATCATCCCCGCAGGAACCCAAGTTGTCACCAAAATCGAGGTCAAGAACCCCGCCAGCGACCAACCTTGGAAACCCGGATTAGTAGGCGTCATCGTTCAATCGCCTACGGACAATTCCCACGCATATTTAGTCAAACTCCCAGACGGAACACAAGTTAGTCTGCGGCGGCACGAACTCAGTATCCGCAAGCAGTTTCAGAGCGAAGGATTGCAGTCAGGAGGAGATTTTCTTGCAGAATACAACCTCTATGATTCTGTAATTTACCGCTGCATTGTTGGTTCCAGAGCTTATGGTCTTGATAACGAGCAATCCGATACAGACAGACGCGGGATTTACCTGCCGCCTGCAATCCTTCATTGGTCGCTTTACGGCATTCCAGAACAATTGGAAAATAAGGAAAATCAGGAATGCTATTGGGAACTGCAAAAGTTTTTAGTTTTGGCACTAAAAGCTAATCCAAATGTGCTAGAATGTTTGTACACGCCTTTAGTAGAAACGGTTTCTCCTGTAGCACAAGAATTGCTCGAAATTAGGGAAATCTTTCTTTCTCAATTGGTTTATCAAACTTACAATAGCTACGTTTTGTCTCAATTTAAAAAAATGGAGCAAGACCTCCGCAATACCGGGGAAATTCGTTGGAAGCACGCGATGCACTTAATTCGCTTGTTGCTGTCAGGAATTACGGTGCTCAAGGAGGGGTTTGTACCAGTTCGCGTGCAGGATTATCGATCGCAACTTTTATCTATCCGCAACCAAGAAGTATCCTGGGATGAGGTGAATCGCTGGCGGTTGAGTTTGCACGCTGAGTTCGATCGCGCTTTTGCTGCAACTAAGCTGCCAGAACGTCCTAATTACGAGAAAGCGAACCTGTTTTTGATTAAATCTCGCAGAGGTGCGATCGAAATCGGATCTTGAAATCGCTTCTTGTGAAACAAAGCCCGCCTGCATGGACTGGAATATATGACAGAATACATCTCGAATCTCGCCCAAATTATCTCCGTTCAACCTTACCCGCTGCTGTTTGCGACTGTCAGCGGTTCGCACTTATACGGCTTTCCTTCCGCAGATTCTGACTTCGACTTGCGGGGAGTACACATTTTGCCGCTACCGAAAGTAATTGGACTGATTTCTGGAGAAGAAACAATCGAAGTTTCTGAAGTTCGGGAGGGAATGCAACTCGATTTAGTAACTCACGACATTAAGAAATTTTTTGAGTTGCTGTTGAAGCGCAACGGCTACGTGTTGGAACAACTGTATTCGCCGCTAATAGTTTACAGTACAAAGGAACACGAGGAATTAAAGGATATCGCCTCGAACTGCATTACCAAGCACCACAGCCACCATTATCTCGGTTTTGCTCAAACTCAATGGAAATTGTTTGAGAAAGAACGCCCGCGTCGGGTTAAGCCGCTGCTGTACGTTTACCGGGTGTTGCTGGCTGGGATTCACTTGATGCAAACGGGGGAAGTCGAGGCGAATTTGGTGAAACTTAACGATAAATTCAAATTGTCGTATATTCCTGATTTGATCGATCGCAAGCTGGCTGGGGAGGAAAAATCTGTGCTGGAAGATACAGATATTGAATTTTATCAGCAAGAGCGCGATCGGCTAATTAATATATTAGAAGATGCAAGTTTTACAAGTCATTTGCCATCAAATCCTCATGCAAAGGTTGCTCTTAGCGATTTTCTGATAAAGGTGAGGATGTCATCTGTGAACTAACCTATTTCACCCCTAATTAGTCGTTTAGTGCAGCAAGCAACCTATATATTAGTCGTTTGGTGCGCCGCCGATCACAGAATCTCCAGTCCAGGACACATCAGTACCAAAAAAAGCGGGTTTCTTATCCTGATCAAAGGCCATAATGCAGCATTTTTGTCGTCCATCAAACCGGGTTCCAAGTAATTTACCTTGATAGGTTTCTGTTTGCGGGTTCGCTAAGGACAGGTATGCCGAGATTTTGCTCATCGGTAACTTGTGCGTTTTTTCCTGGTATGTAAATATTCCAACTTACTCCACCTAGATAGGTCTTGATATATGAAATCAAGGCGTGGATAAATACAACGATTCCCACCATTTCTAATGACTCTTCAAGGGTCACTACTATGGCGTAGGATAAATCCTGCATCCCCGTTGTAGAAGCTAGGTATCCCCCTAGCAGTTCCACCCCCATTGCTCCTCCAATATAAATAGCGGATGCTGCAACAAACAATTTTCTTGTGGCAACAGGAAGGTGGAACACAAACTTACTATAGGATAATAGAAATATCGCTACCAGAAAACCGAACGGCACAACCCAAGTAAAGTAAAGAATTCCTGTGGCATTTAGCAGGCTTCGCATCGGGTCAATCAATTTTTCGTGAAATTGAGCAGCTTCGTCTATAGATATATATAAAAATATGAATGATAAAATTTTCCAGTGATACTTGTAACGACAGCTATCCAAATTTTTCGCATAGGCAATCACACCCAGCAAGAGAGAACTAAACAGCAATGCCAAAACAGAGTAGAAGCTTGGAAGGTTCCGCTCATAATCAACGTTGAATGCCTTTGAAAAGTAGGCTGCAAACGGGGAATCCGGGAAGAAGTGCAGATTGATGTGACTTAAAGAAGATAGTACAACTAGACAGGTCACCACTCGAAGCAAAAATTGGGTTACAGCCCTAGGAGCTAAAGGGATTTGGAATTTCATGTTCTTTTAACCGTTCTCTTAAGCTTTGTTTAAGAGAATCTTATCAACAGACAAAAAAAAATCGGTCTACCCAAAGACACAGAAGACTCATCTGGGTGAAGGCCTTATTTTTGTTGTAACCGTAGGATTATCGTAGGATTAAGGAATTTAGCAGACCTCGATCGCCCTTAATTTTATGGTGGCTATATAATTTTTTTTTGTTTCCTGAGATGTAAATTAGATATCTCCAAAAAAGAAGCTGAAATCCTTACTACGGTTGAGTCGATATCTAAATTCGATCGATATCTGCCAGAGAAACTCGGCTTCAGGAAGCCGAGATCCCTCAGTACCGAGGATGTCTGTAATCAAAGGCCATCACTCATTAATCGAGAGTGAAAACCCTGAGAGGAAATAAGAGGTCGATCGCGATCGAGTGATTCGCCGCCATTTGTTAACCTAGACTTCCCCCAGCGAGATCAAAAAATCTCCTTGTCAAAGTCAATTAGCTTTCAGTCAATTGCTGATTTCCGAAGTTTTTGCTGCTTTACTTATTTTTCGTACTTGCGCGGTGTGTAAACCCAAACATCTCCATATTTGCGGGGAATAATCCGAGTTTGACTCGAACCGACAATCACTAAAGTTCTCATGTCAGCGTCTTGCGGCTGGAATTCGCCGAGGGTGCAAACGCGCACAGATTCACCGGGCCGGCCGAGGTTTCGCCCCAATATGACGGGGGTATTAGCATCGCGACTTTGCAACAAAATCTCGATCGCCCTTGCGAGTTGCCAAATCCGCTGTTTCGAGATGGGATTGTAAAATGCCATAACTAAATCGGCAGCAGCAGCAGCAGCAATCCGCTGTTCTATGACCTCCCAAGGCTTGAGAATATCCGAAAGCGAAATCACGCAAAAATCGTGTCCCAGAGGTGCTCCGATCGCAGCAGCGGCCGCCTGCATGGCTGAAATACCCGGTGCCACCCGAATATCGATGCCTTGCCATTCGGGTTTAGCATCAAAGTCGATCGCCTCAAACACCGCTGCAGCCATCGCAAAAATACCCGGATCTCCCGACGAAACGACGGCGACAGATTTTCCTGATGCTGCTAAATCTAGGGCAAAACGCGCGCGATCGATCTCTTCGCGGTTGTCGGAATCGTGCCGCTTTTGTCCTTCTCGCAGGGTTCCGGCTAAGTCGAGATAAAATTTGTAACCCACCCAATCCGTGGCTTCGCGCAGGATTTCCTTAACTTCCGGGGACATCCAGGGCGCGCCTCCGGGGCCGGTACCGACGATCGCCAGTTTGCCGCGACTAATTCCGATCGCGCTAGCATTTATGGGTTCGGCGGCCAGGGCGATCGCGCAATTGACTGCGTTTGGGCGATCGGACTCGATTAAGTGACTGTTTGCACCGGCTGCTGTCAGGGCAATTTGTGCGGCCTTATTTTCGATGAATTCAATTGAGTCTAATTCGACAAGTTCGGAGAGATTGAAAAAGCGGACGGGGACTTTAAAATATTGTGAAACTGCTTCAAGTGCCGGATTTCCCATCTCATCTTTTAATGCAAAAAATCCCGCAACGGAAGCTGCTGCTAAACCTGCATTTTCCAAGACTTGCTGCACTAATGAAATCGCTATTTCCGGCTCAATATTCGATAGCTTTGTGAGTGCAACTGCCACAATTTGCGGATGGTAAACTAAACAATCGGGCGTTGGCGCAATTGCTTTTTCGGTGACGCGGATAGTCAATTTTGCGTCGGGGGCGATCCTCTTCGAGGGCTTCGCTAACGGCAAATTGCTCTCGGAAAGCCAGCTTGCAGCACCTTCTAGGCGTACTTTTGCCCCGGCGAGCAAATTTGAAATAAAAGTCTTCGCGTCCTCTGGATTCGCTAAATAATAGCCTTGGGGAGGACTCAGCAGCGCGGTGCGAAAGCGGATATCTCCGGTGGTGGTAATTGCAGGTTGTACGCCGAGGGCTGCTGCAATCTCTCTGGCCAAATCATTAACGCCGTGCAAACCGCCCAACAGCGGTACTACGGCGCTTCCATCTTCTGCGACGGCTAAAACTGGCGGTTCGGCGCGTTTGTCTGACAGCAGCGGGGCGAGGGTGCGGATGATAATTCCGGCGGCGCAGATGGCGATGATTGGGGTTTCTGTTGCAAACAATTCCCGCAATGTTTCGCCGAAGTTGCTAAAGTTGATGTCTGTGTTGGAAGTGCGATCGATTAAACCGTAAATCTGGGAACCGGGGAAATGGGCGGAGATTTTTTTGGCGATCGGCAGGCTGTTTTGACCTAATATAACTATTGCGGGAGGTATTCGATTCACGGTTTTAATTATGTGTGTGTTTGGAGTGGTTTGATTATTTTAATTTTTTGTTACTTCCAGAATAAATATTTGACGAACCGCGAAGGCGCGAAGGGCGCGAAGGAAGAGTAAGAAGTGAAGCAAGAAGTTTTTCTGTTTTATTAGTGGCACAGGCATTTTGTCTGTGAATCTCTGGGATTAGTTTATCATTAAAAGAAGCAAATATTTCGAGGTTGGGCTGTGAAACGCATTGTCTTAATTGCAGGGTTTGAATCTTTTAATGCTGATTTGTACCGGAAAGCTGCGGAGTTGGCTGTTTCTGGGTGTCAGGGATTGGAAGTACGGGTTTTTAGCGATCGCGCCCTCGCAGACGAACCCGACGCTGTAGCCGCCGCCCTCTCGAATGCTGATGTGTTTTTTGGGAGTTTGCTGTTTGATTACGATGCGGTAATGTGGCTGCGAGAAAGGGTGCAAAATATTCCGATTCGCCTGGTTTTTGAGTCGGCTTTGGAATTGATGAGTCTTACTCAAATTGGTGCTTTTAAAATTGGCGACAAACCGAAGGGAATGCCGAAGCCTGTTAAGTTTATTCTAGATAAGTTCAGCAATGGGCGAGAAGAAGATAAGCTGGCTGGTTATATCAGCTTTTTGAAGGTTGGGCCGAAGTTATTAAAGTATGTGCCGGTGCAAAAAGTGCAGGATTTGCGAAACTGGCTGATTATTTATGGTTACTGGAATGCGGGTGGTGCGGATAATGTTGTCTCGATGTTTTGGATTATTTCCGAAAAGTATTTGGGGCTGAAGCTTGCAGAAATTCCGCCGCCTGTGGAAACTCCCAATATGGGTTTATTGCATCCTGATTATAATGGTTATTTTGAATCGCCTCGGCAATATTTGGATTGGTATCTCGGGAATCAAAGTGCTAGGGGCGGGCAAGATGCCCGTTCTACAAAAGAGGCTAGACATCTTGATAGAAAGGCTTATAACGGGCAAGATGCCCGTTCCACAAAATTTGAGACCAATTGGTCTCAAAATTTAGACCTGGTTTTTAACGGGCAAGATGCCCGTTCCACAAAATTTGAGACCAATTGGTCTCAAAATTCATATCAAGTAAAATCCCCAGTTGTGGGCATCTTGCTTTACCGCAAGCACGTTATCACCAAGCAGCTTTATATTCCTCAATTAATTCGCTATTTTGAAGATGCAGGAATTGTGCCTTTGCCGATTTTTATCAATGGTGTTGAAGGCCATGTGGCGGTGCGGGATTGGATGACGACTGCTGATGAAACTGCGCGCCGAAAACAAGGCAATATAGAAACTCTTTCGCTGGCCAAAGATGCTGTGGAAGTTGATGCGATTGTTTCTACTATTGGCTTTCCTTTGGTTGGCGGGCCTGCTGGTTCGATGGAGGGTGGAAGGCAGGTGGAAGTTGCTAAGCGCATTTTAACTGCTAAAAATGTACCTTATTTTGTGTCCGCACCTCTGCTGATTCAGGATATCCATTCTTGGACTCGTCAGGGGATTGGAGGTTTGCAAAGTGTGGTATTGTATGCTTTGCCTGAGTTGGATGGCGCGATCGATCCTGTTCCCCTGGGCGGTTTGGTGGGTGAGGATATTTATCTGGTGCCCGATCGCGCAAAACGCCTGACAAGTAGAATTAACAATTGGGTGAAACTACGCCAAACTCCGCCCTCGGAAAGGAAAATTGCGATTATTCTCTACGGGTTTCCTCCCGGTTACGGTGCGGCGGGTACGGCTGCTTTATTAAATGTACCGAAATCCCTGTTAAATTTCCTGCACAAACTTCAAGCAGCAGGTTATAAAGTTGGAGAAATTCCGGCTGACGGGGAGGAGTTAATTCGCAGGGTGAAAGAGGCGGATGATGCTGCAACCGCAGATACAGGCGGATTAACGGGGATGAACGCAGATGGGAGGGGAGGGTTTGGCCATACTGTTAATGTTAAAACTCTGGAGAAGTGGCTGGGGTATTTGTCAATAAGTCGTATTGAAAAACAGTGGAAATCTTTGACTGGTACTGGGATTAAGACTGACGGCGATGAGTTCCAAATCGGTGGCATTCAACTGGGGAATGTTTGGATAGGTTTGCAGCCGCCGCTGGGAATTTCGGGCGATCCGATGCGCTTAATGTTCGATCGCGATTTGACGCCTCACCCTCAATATGCTGCTTTTTACAAGTGGCTGCAAAATGATTTGCAAGCTGATGCTTTGGTTCACTTCGGAATGCACGGCACTGTTGAATGGTTGCCGGGATCTCCTCTGGGAAATACTGGCTATTCTTGGTCGGATATTTTGTTGGGAAGTTTGCCGAATCTTTATATCTATGCCGCCAACAATCCCTCGGAATCGATGTTAGCAAAACGGCGCGGTTACGGTGTTTTAATTTCTCACAACGTGCCACCTTACGGCCGCGCTGGCTTGTACAAGGAATTGATGGATTTGCGAGATTTGATTGCGGAATATCGGGAAGATACGGCAAAGAATTATGTGCTGAAAGAGGCTATTTGTAAGAAAGTTTTAGATAGCGGTTTGGAGGCTGATTGTCCGTTTGATGAGGCTCGAAAGTTGGGGATAGCTTTTAGTTTTGAAAATGTGGGAATGTTCAGTGCTGATGCTTTTAACCGCTATTTGGTGAAGCTTTATGAGTATTTACAGGTGGTGGAATCTCGCTTATTTTCATCGGGTTTGCACGTTCTCGGAGAACCGCCTAATTCTGAGGAAATGACCTCTTATCTTGAGGCTTATTTTGGGGATAGGTTATCACAGGAACAGGTGCAAGAACTGGTTTTTGAAGAAAATGAACCGCAGAGGCGCAGAGGGCGCAGAGAGGAAGAGAAAGAGGGGTGGGATGGGGTTTTTGAGGAGGGTTTGTTAGTTAGAGATTTGTTGTTGCAAACGACGGATGAGTTGACTAATCTTTTGCGGGGTTTGAATGGGGAATATATTCTGCCTGCACCGGGCGGGGATTTGTTGCGGGATGGGGCTGGGGTGTTGCCAACTGGCAGGAATATTCACGCTTTAGATCCTTATCGGATGCCTTCTCCGGCGGCTTATGAAAGGGGGCGCGAAATTGCTCGGAAAATTATTGAGAAGCACGTTGAGGAACAGGGGAATTATCCTGAGACTGTGGCGGTAATGTTGTGGGGTTTGGATGCGATTAAAACGCGGGGCGAATCTATTGGAATTCTGCTAGAATTGGTGGGGGCTGAACCTCTTAAAGAAGGTACTGGCCGCATTGTTCGCTATGAATTAAAACCGTTAGCTGATGTCGGTCATCCCCGGATTGATGTGTTGGGAAATCTTTCGGGGATTTTCCGAGATAGCTTTGTGAATATTATTGAATTGTTGGATGATTTGTTCGTGCGGGCGGCGGATGCTGATGAACCGGAATCGGAGAATTTTATTCGCAAACACGCTTTAATTTTGCAGGCAAAAGGTGTGCAGAATTATTCGGCAAGGTTGTTTTCTAATCCGGCTGGGGATTTTGGTTCTTTGGTTAACGATAGGGTTGTTGATGGTAGTTGGGAATCGGGGGATGAATTGGGGAAAACTTGGGAAAGTCGCAATGTTTTTAGTTACGGGAGGAAGGATAAGGGGGAAGCGAGGCCGGAGGTTTTGACTCAGTTGTTGCAAGGGTGCGATCGCATAATTCAAGAAATTGATTCTGTTGAATACGGTTTGACTGATATTCAAGAGTATTATGCGAATACGGGCGGTTTGAAGAAAGCCGCAGAAAAGCAGCGCGGTAAAAAGGTTAACACGAGTTTTGTAGAAAGTTTTTCTCAGGATACAACTCCGCGCAATTTAGAAGATTTGCTGCGCTTGGAATATCGAACTAAGTTGCTCAATCCTAAGTGGGCTAACGCGATGGTTAATCAAGGTTCGGGCGGCGCTTATGAAATTTCGCAGCGGATGACGGCGTTAATTGGTTGGGGCGGAACGGCTGATTTTACTGATAGTTGGGTTTACGATCAGGCGGCTGATACTTATGCTTTAGATGAAGAGATGGCGAAGAAGTTGCGGGAGGCAAATCCTGAAGCTTTTCGCAATATTGTCGGCAGAATGTTGGAGGCTAACGGGCGAGGTTTTTGGCTGCCGGATGCGGATAAGTTGCAGCAGTTGCGCGAGTTGTACGAGTTAACAGATGAGAAAATTGAAGGGGTGACAGTGTAGTGTTTTTAATATAAATAGTTAGGGGCGGGCTAGAAGCCCACCCCACAATAGTTTCAAAAATTTTTAGGTGCAAGTTAGGGGCGCGACTATTAAATACCCCGATCGCCCTGCGGTTTTGCTACAGGAACTGACGGTTTGTTGTTTGGAGAATTAAAAGCTCGATCGACCATATCTCCAAAAGGAACAAACTGCGGTGTAGACGATGGAGCTCCGGTTCTGAACACTGTCACGGGTCCGCTGCCGTCTTGGGCAAAATTAATCAATCTCGTTAAAGCATCACCGGGATTTTTAGCATTGCGTTTGTCTAGGGTGAACAGCAGATTTTGAGAGTTGCAGCGCCCCCGTCCGTTCACATAACAAACTACGGGCAAGTTATTAACAATTCCTGTTGTTAACTGCAAGTTGCTCAATCTTCCGCCATTCTGGGCAACAGCTTTGGTCAATCTATTGGAAACAATTTGACAGCGCTGCCAAGGTGTATATTCGCGGCCGAACTCGGTAGATTTCCACAGAATCATTGGATCTGTTGTGACATTTCCCCGCCGCGCAATTGTGACAAAATTACGACCGGAAGTAACGCACTGAAATGTTGTTCTAGTGTTATTCCAGTTGCTCGTTGGAGCAGCTTGTACTTGGCTGGCAAAGGCGACAGTACCGGCGAACACTAAAGCGGATGCTAATAAGGGTGCAGTCAATTTCATAATAACTCCTGCCGCTAAGGCAGTTAAATTTATGTAGGAAGTCATAGTTGTAGGAACAGGGCAGTATCTATTGGTGTCAATTTAAGACTGAAAACCTTATGTATCTCTTGTTTATACCCGACGAGTCTCGATCCCCCTAAATCCCCCTTAATAAGGGGGACTTTGAGAAGCCTCCTGTCCCCCCCTTATTAAGGGGGGTTAGGGGGGATCTAGACTGCGATACAAACAAGAGAGACGGTCGGTTTGACGTTAAGTTGTGACTAATAGCCAGTGTGCTGTCCCTACCTATTCAAATTCTGCTGGTTGGCTGTCGCACCCGGATATTTTTCAAATATTAAATCAGGTTAGTTGCATCTCATGTCTGTAGGTACATGGCAGTGTGGTGTCTTTATTTCAACGCTTGGGAAGGTGGCTTTAGGAACACGGCACAGCTTTTGCTTTGTTTCCAACACTTCGAGACTGTGGCACAAGTATCATAGATAGTGTTTTTAGCTACATTCTGTAAAGCCAGGACAGTCAACAATGGTAAGTAAAACTACAAGGACAGCTCCGAAATTGGCTGGCAAATAACTTTTTATGAAACCTCGAATCATTGTTTGCGGGTTGGGGCACACGGGACACAAGATTTTTTGTTTGTTGAGACAGCAAGGAGCGATTGTGGTTGGTATTAGCGATCGCCCAATTCGCGGCGAAACTTCTGATGTGGTTGTCGGCAATTTGCAAGCAGCTTCTACCTTGTTGGCTGCAGGCATTCAAAACGCTCACACTTTAGTAATTGCAGGAGACGATGATGCTGTAAATTTGGCAATTTTGATGCAAGCGAGGATTCTCAATCCTCAGATTCGCATCATCAACAGATTGTTCAATACTAGCTTGGGCGACAGAATTGACCACACTTTGCCCGATCACACTTCCATGAGCGTTTCATCGTTGGCGGCTCCGGTTTTTGCCTTTGCGGCTCTCGGAAATCAGGCGATCGGGCAGTTGCGTTTGTTCGATCGCACTTGGGCGATTCACGAAGAATATATCGATGAAACACATCCTTGGAAAAATCGCAAACTGAGCGATTTGTGGGACGATCGATCGCGAATGTTGATTTATTATCTGCCGGCTGCTAACAAAACTGATTTAGTATCGGCGGTGCTTGCCGATCGGCAGTGTCAGCAGGGCGATCGGCTAATTGTTGCCACTCAGCCGACTATCCGCAGCACCCAAAAAACTTTAGCTCAAAAACTGCTCAAAACATTAACTAAGCTGCACAGATTTCAGCAGCACAGCCAAGCAGCGGTAATTGTGGTACTGGCACTGCTGGCCATGATTGCCGTTGCTACTGCCACCTATATTTGTGTTGACGAGCATATCTCAATTGTCGATTCTCTCTATTTTTCAGTAGGGATGATTACCGGAGCAGGAGGCCATGAAAAAGTAGCCGAACAAGCTCCCGAAAGCATTAAACTATTTACAATTGTCATGATGTTAGTTGGAGCCGGCATCATCGGCCTCTGCTACGCACTGCTCAACGATTATGTATTGGGAACTCGCTTTACCGAATATTGGGATGTGGCGCGAGTTCCGCAGCGCCATCATTACATTATCTGCGGACTCGGAGGAATTGGCATCCAAATTGCTAAAGAACTGCACACTAACGGTTACGATATTGTGGCGATCGAGCAAGATCCAAACTGCCGGTTTCTGAACACGGCTCGCTCAATGAAAATTCCGGTCATTCAGGGAAGTGCTAGTTTGCCCGCAACTTTGGAAGCTGCTAATGTTAAGCAAGCGGCAGCACTTTTAGCGGTAACTAGCAGCGATATGTCTAATGTCGAAATTGCCTTGAGCGCTAAAGGATTGGCACCAAAACTATCAGTTATTGTCCGCAACCAAGATCCACATTTTGCTTTAATGGTGCAGCAAGTTTTTGAGTTTGAAGGAGTTTTGAACCCGACGGAATTGGCGGCTCCTGCTTTCGCGGCGGCGGCGATTGGAGGCAGAATTTTGGGCAACGGAATGACTGCTGATAGTCTATGGGTTTGCTTGGCCACATTGATTACGCCAAACCATCCTTTCTGTGGCCACCGTATTCAAGATGCTGCTAAGTCTGCGGATTTTGTGCCTCTGTATGCCGAAACTAAGGGTCAAACTATTCACGGCTGGGATTTGCTGAATTGTTGTCTGAGTGCGGGGGATGTTTTGTATTTGACGATGCCTGCGAATCGGTTGGAGCAACTGTGGAGAACGACCTCTGAACTAATTAAAACTTAATGGTTTGACGCGGGAATTTATATTGCCGATCGCTCAATTGCAACTACAAACCTGATAAAATGGTCTCTGTCTAGTAAATAAGACTTACGACTAATCCTCTGAAATCCGGTTTCTTAGGGCAAGTTCTAGTATAAATAATCAACAAACTCTCAATTAGTTGCGATATAGAATGAGAAAATTTTTAGCATTATGTGTGTTTGGTCTGATAATTGCGATCGCCTCTGTAGCTGTCGCCGCTCAACCTTTGTTCGTCGCTTATCCTCCCGTTAACCACAAAACTACAGCCGATCGCATCTTTTTAATCGGCACAGCGCCCGCACCGGGACAAGTGTTAGTAAATGGCAACCAAATTTCGCGCACCGCATCCGGGCATTTCGCCCCGACTTTTCCGCTGCAACTCGGCGAAAATGTCTTTACATTGCGTTACGACAATCAGGAAGTCAAAATTAAGGTGACGCGCGAGTCGAATCAGCCAGTAGCTCCTGTAGGATTGGCTTTTGCTAAAGATTCCCTGACGCCGAAAGTCGATGTCGCGAGTTTGCCGGGGGAATATATTTGCTTTGGGGCGATCGCACCTGCGAATGCTCAAGTTTCGGTAAAATTGGCGGGAGTTACTATTCCTTTAAAAGCGCGATCGCAAGTGGAACTACCCGACAACGCATCTGTACTTTTAGACGCAAATTCCCCGATCAATAAAGGCGGCAGCCAACAGTATCAAGGCTGCGGTAAAACCCCTGACAACGCCCTCTCATCTAAGGGAGAAACAGTTGATTTAGGCGTGCCATCGTTTGAACTAACAATGAACGATAAAACTATCAGCCAACAGGGTACTGGCAAGATTTCTATTCTTTCTCCGGTTGACTTAGAAATAGCCGAAGTAACAGCAGATCCTGGTGTTGCCAGAACCGGAGCGAGTACAGATTTTTCTCGGATGACACCGCTGCCGAAGGGAACGCGAGCAACAATTATTGGGCGCGAGGGAGAATGGATCAGACTCGATTACGGTGCTTGGATAAAAGCATCGGAAGTGCGAATTGTCAAGGATACAGTGCCTCCGCGATCGATTATTCGCAGCGCCAGCTCGCGTCAAGTTTCCGGCTGGACAGAGGTGTTATTTCCCTTAGAAACACCCGTCCCAGTCACCGTGCAGGAAGGAGAACGCACTTTCACTTTAACCCTGTACAATACTACCGCTCAAACTGACATTATTCGCCTCTCGGATGACCCAGTAATTTCACGTTTAGAATGGCAACAAATCGCGCCACTGCAAGTACAATATACTTTTAATCTCAAATCTGCCCAGCAGTGGGGCTATAAATTGAGATACGAGGGCACAACTTTAGTGCTGTCTTTAAAAAACCCGCCGGCGAATACAAGCATGATACCTGTGTCGCAAGCAAAGCCGCTGTCGGGAATTAAGATTCTCATCGATCCTGGACACGGCGGGCCAGAGGATGGAGGTGCTGTGAGTCCAGTGGGAATTAGGGAAAAAACAGTATCTTTAACAGTGTCGAAATTGGTGCAACAGGAATTGGTAAATCGGGGCGCGAATGTGGTAATGACGCGGGTAGAAGATGTCGATTTGGATTTGCCACCGAGGGTGGTAATGATTCAAAAAGAAGAACCTGCGATCGCAATTTCAATTCACTACAATGCTTTGCCGGATAACGGCGATGCCATTAAGACTAAAGGCGTCGCCGCTTTCTGGTTTCACCCGCAAGCGCACAGTTTGGCAATGTTTTTGCACAATTATTTAGTTGCCAAGTTGAACCGTCCGAGCTATGGTGTATTCTGGAACAACTTAGCCATGACTCGTCCTGCCGTTACTCCATCTGTTTTAATGGAATTGGGATTTATGATCAATCCCGAAGAGTTTGAATGGATTGTGAATCCGACAGAACAAAGAAAATTAGCTGAGGCGATCGCCCAAGGTGTTACCGAATGGTTTGCCTCGGTCAAATAATAGTTAGTAGTAAGGACTGAAGTCATTCTCAAAAAATTATAATCGGGACTTCAGTTCTGCCAATCCAAGGAAATGAAATAATGCTAATTTTTACTCAATCCAAAGCCTTTTTTATTGCAGCCGTCGTTGCAAGTTTTAGCTTCTCGCTTTACAGCTTTCCTGTTTTCGGCAAGCAGCAAAGCCTGGCTCCCGCAAAAGCAGAAGCTTTAAAAAAGCAAACTCAATGCTCGTTTATTACAGGTGAAGGTGGCGCTGTTAACATTCGCAAAGGCCCAGGAAATAAGTACGCGGTTGTAGCTAAATTGAAAAGGGGAGACGGAGTTAGGGCTTTCAGCAGACAAGGTAATTGGGTGAAAATTGCGGCCAGATTTTCGGGTAATCCTCCTAATGAAACTTTGACCATCCTCGACGGTTGGGTGAACAATCAATTTATTAATGGCTGTTCCGAAGACCAATTTGACAGGTGGCGACAATAGGGAATTTGGTTTGTAGTGAGGACTTACATTCCTGAGTTTAAATAAAGAGGAAAGTCCTCATTAGCAACCCAACCTGGAGATTTTTTTAATTGGTACAAAAAAGACGATCGCCCTGATTCATTGTTGCATTCTCAACCAGCTAAACACCTGTTCGGCGGTGATATTCAGGGGAATCATTTCGGGAACAGGAAGGATATCGCTACCTTCGCAGAATTGCGGTTGTTGGTTGGGCAAAAACGCTAAAATCGATCGATCGTCTGGATCAACTAGCCACCCCAACTGACAATTATGTTGCAGACAGTGAATAATTCTTCTAGTTACGCGATTTGAGCTTTGCTGTGGCGAGAGAATTTCGATCGCCCAATACGGTGCAATTCGCACATCATCCACTGGTTCGCCGCTGTCATCAAATTGAATCTGTTCCCATAATAGTACCGCAATATCTGGAACAATCGATTGACCGCCAAAGGTACACCGCAACTCTGGAAAAGCATAAGCTATCTTGAGTTCCTCTACCACTTCATTAATGACACGCAGGAATTGCCCCTGGAAACGAGAATGTTTAATTTTCGGCATAGGTTTTTGGAGAATTTCCCCCTCAATGTATTCACTAGCCGGTTTAGTTTCTGGCAGTTTCAGAAATTGTTCAAGAGTAAGGCGCTTAGTTGCGATCGTCATAAATAAATTCCTCAATTCTACCTATCTTCAGTGTAATTCAAAAATTATTTATTTTGCATAACAATGGTGTTACCTCGCCTAATTTTTCGGAACAATCTGCTGCTTAAACTCAAACAAATTAGGATTTTCCGGGTCATAAAAAGCCCGCAACCAATGCACGTTGGGAGAACCAAAAGTTTCAACTCTAGTAAAATTTTTCATTCTCGGTAGTTGAGTCTCATCGGTAAAATGGGGTAAAGGTTTATCGATGCGGAAATAGTGAGTATCGCCGTGGACGAATACAACCTGCCCTGGGAAATTGCCTGTTTCTGTTTCCAGAGTTGCGATAAAATCGTTGTAACCGCTTCTTCTTTTGTCCGTCGGATCGAATTCAAATCCCGGATTTGCCTGTGCAACTAACACAATTCCTTTGCTGTTGCTGCGTTTGGCTAAAGCAAAACATTCTTTGATCCAGGCTAAGTTAGCCCAATTGCGATCGGCATATTCTGCATCTGCTTCGGGAGTACGGCCAAAATTGTTGTTGCTTCCCGGCATATTAATCGCCAAAAACACAACTCCATGATAAATCCAGCGAACATTTTCGCGGAATTTAGCAAACTGCGGGTTTTCGCTTTGACGGGTGAGAGTTAAGGTGCGCTTTCCCAAACTTTGATTACCCTGGTTGAAAATTTCCCGCAGTTTAGCGAGTCTTTCTACGGGATCGTAACTGCCGTTTTTTGATCGGTGGCAATCCGTCCATTCATTATCGCCATAGGCAAGAATAAACGGCATCTCAAAATTGTCAAATAACTGCTTGCGGCTGAAAAAAGTTGCATCATCGCAGACACTAGAACCGTTTTTAATGTCGCCGTCGTGGACTACAAACGCTGCGGGCGATCGATTGATATCTGCAATCAAACTCGGAAATTGTGCTTCCTGTTCGGCACTGTAGGGCAAATCGCCAATCAAGGCAAATTCAAAAGGTCTATTGCTGGAAGTTTGAGCGTAAGTTAAAACACCAAAACCCGTAATTAATACAAAAACAATAAAGGCAATAATTAGATAGTTTTTTTTCATCTATTTAGCCGTAACTAAATTAGTTATGATACCATGTAAGCCGACAAATCACTCTTGAAAATTATGGATTTTCGTCGGTTGCTCTCGCTAATGGCTATGCTTTCGATCGCAGGCTGCAATATTCAAACGCCACAAACCAACACACAGCCTACAGAAAGTCGTAGCTTGCGGGGCGGGACGCCATCGCCAATTGCAGCCCCTGTTCCCGCCCAACCAAAGTCTGAGATCAAAGAAGCAAAACTAATTGCTGTCGGCGACATCATGATGCACAGTACCCAAACGCGATCGGGCTACGACGCAAAAAATAAAACATACAATTTTGACACTTTCTTCGCACCCGTTAAAAGTATCTTATCAACAGGCGATTGGGTGATCGGAAATCTCGAAACACCTTTAGCGGGGGAAGATGCAGGCGGATATACGGGATATCCGCTATTTAACGCACCGGCTCAATTAGCGGATGCGGCTAAAAAAGCCGGATTTAATATCTTGACAACCGCGAATAATCATGCTTTAGACCGTGGAGAAAAAGGGGTAATTAGGACGATCGCCAATCTGAGCGATCGCAAAATTGCTTCCACAGGAACAGCCACATCTACCGCCGAGGCTTCACGCACTTTAATCAGCACCAAAAACAACATTTCACTAGCCAAGCTAGCTTACACCTACGGCACAAACGGCATTCCCATACCCAAAGGCAAAGATTACTTAGTTTCCCTAATCGACGAAAAAAAGATAGTCAAAGACATTGCCAAAGCCCGCAAACAAGGAGCAGATATTATCGCAATTTCCCTGCATTTTGGCGACGAATATCAGCGACAGCCAAACCCCCAACAAAAACAATTAGTTGAAAACCTATTAAAAGCTGGTGCAGACATCATTCTCGGCAGCCATCCCCACGTCGTTCAACCTTACAAAATTTTTAAATTTCCCGGAAAAAATGGCAAAACCCGCAAAGCTGTAGCAATTTATTCAATGGGAAACTTCATTTCCGGTCAGAATAGAAAATATACAGACTTAGGGGTAATTTTGCAAGTAAATATTCGCAAAAAATTTCCCGAAAAAACCACAGAAATTACAGAGGTAAAAACACATCCTACTTGGGTGCACCGCTACAGCTTGAACAACAAATTCAACTACCGCGTTTTGCCCCTAGCAAAAACTGTCACCGGTAAAAAAGATCCACTCTTAGCAACTTCGCAATATCCAATTTTATCAAAATATTTGCAGGATATGAACAATCATCTTAACTCTTTAAATAAACCTCAAAATAACAAGAAATCCCTCCCTTAAGCAGGGGGGACGGGATAGCACTCTATCTAGGTTTTAGGTTTTAGTTGGATGCTTAGTCTCTTCCACCTATCAGCTACCACTTGTTTTTGAGAAGTGTCGCCTACACGTAAGTGAATAAACCTAGAGCGCTCTGAGTTAAAAACCTGTCCTGCAAAACAGCAATTAGTTCGTAATTTGAATTTTCTTCGCGGTAAATAGCAGTGCCAGAAATTCCCTGAATTGGAGAGCCATCTAAGAGGTAGTCAGACGCACTTCCTTGCAGTTGAATTGTGTCTGCAAAGGGCAGATAATCAGTAATTAATGCGTAGTCAGCATCGCCGCCAACATTGTAGAAAGCCTGACCGGGCGCACCGAGAACGAAGGTATCCAATCCTGTCCCGCCAATCAGCGTATCTGCATCAATTTCCGCCCCGTAACCGTAAGCAATTATTCGGTCATTTCCGCTACCGCCATCTAAATAGTCGCTGCCATCGCGGCCTACGCCACTATCAGTTAGGATGTCGTTTCCATCGCCGCCGTAAAGAGAATCATTTTCCGTGCCACCGATGAGAAAATCATCTCCAAACTCGCCGTCTAATTTATCGTTTCCGCTACCTCCAATTAGGATGTCATCCGCATACCCGCCCCGCAGTTCGTCATTACCGCTACCCCCATTTAATTGGTCGTATCCATAGCCACCGTCGAGGAAGTCATCGCCATTTTCACCAAATAGTTGGTCGTTGCCAAAACCGCCATAGAGTGTATCGTCATCTTCGCCACCGTACAGAAAGTCGTTTCCGCCCAAGCCTACTAGAGAATCATCCCCTGCTAAGCCATATATGACATCATATTCTGAGGTGCCTTTCAAGCTGTCTGCTGCTTCAGTTCCAGTGATAAGCATTGTTGTAGTTCCTTAAATTGCTAGTCGCCAGCGTAAATCGTGCGAGGGAAATTTCCCTCGAAGTGGGATTGAAAAATCTCAGAGCGCGATCGCTCTCCCTTAATCAGTTATATCTACTTTAACTATTTTGAAAATTTTCGACCAGTCGCTTGTTTGAGTGACACTCATTTTAGGGAACTCAACTGCTGAATGAGCCAATAAATCGCCCCTTCAACATCAGCAGCCTGCTCAACATCCGCAATCGGCGGCCGCTGCACCATCACCACCGGAATTCCCAGTTCCCTAGCCGCCACAATTTTCGCATAAGTAGCACCGCCGCCGCTGTTTTTACTAACAATTGTATCAATCCGATATTCTAATAATAATTGACGCTCGTCTTCCAAAGAAAAAGGCCCCCTTGCTAATAACAATTTACCGTTAGGTATAGGAGTATTTAGTGCAGGAGGATCGATCGCCCCCATCAAAAACCAAATAGTCACTGATCTAGGGTGCGTCAGGGAAAACGATATTACCCGAAATCGCGGTAGGGCAGTGCCGTTTCCCTACAAATTGGGCGATCGTTACATCCGATCCGGTTGATTTTACCCCTTACCCGAAATTAGGACACCGCACTGCCGTTTTCCTACCATTAACCGGGGAATCGTTATATCCGATCGCGCGATCGCCCTGGACTCCGCAAGATTCTGATGGAATTCTTCTGTATAATTCTCACAGTGAGGACAAACTATTCTTGACGCTAAAATACGAGCGTCGAAAGTAAATTTGTCTCTCAAGTTAAGTACAAATTTCCACCTTGACTCCCGGCACGTCGGGAGCATCTCAATGAAAGTAGGCAAGCTAGAAATTGAGATTCTCCCTACATACCTTCGGGTTCTGATGCGATCGGGCGATCGACAAAATTGCTGTAGGGAAACCGCACTACCGTTTCCTGACTGCCGTTTCCTTACCCCCAGTTTTTTTTAAGTCGCATAAATTTTCAGTAAATACCGATCTACACACTTCCCAAACCCAAAGTTAAAATATAGCCAATAAAAAAAATAGCTCTTCCTAGCTGTTTTTTTGGCAAGCTAAATATCAGGGAGTTCATCTACGTGTCAATAAATAAAACGTTTAAAGGCAGAGCCACTACACCTGCTGCAGGTTTTACAATGATTGAGCTATTGATAATTCTTTTAATCATAGGAATATTTTGTGCGATCGTCGCCCCCTCTTGGCTAATGTTTATCAACAACCACCGTTTAAAGCTATCGCTCGATAGAGCTTATTGGGCAATGGAACTTGCCCACAGCAACGCCAAACGATCCAAAATTTCATGGCAAGCCAGCTTCAAACAAGTAGGAGAAAATGTACAAATAGCCGTTCACCCAGCCGACATTCCCCCAGCTCAAATACCAGACAGTCAATGGAAAAACCTAGAACCGCAAATTCATATAGATCCAGATGAAACAACAGTGCTCCAAGTAAATGAAAGCAACGAGCAAAAAACAAACGGCACAATCCGGCGCGTCATGTTCAACCACAGAGGTTGCCCCGTATCTCGAAGCGACCACGATTGCACGCTAACGAGTATAAGAGCCAAAGGAACCCTAACGCTATATCATCCCAACTTAAGAAACAGCCAACGCTGCATCATCATCTCCACTCTTTTAGGACATAAACGCACCTCCAAACGACAATCAAAACCCAACGAAAACAAAAGATATTGTTACTGAGGAATTAAAAATAAATAACTTAATGAATTACTCAGGTTGGGGTACGGCTCGATAATTCCATTTGGGCAAATATTCGTCAAAAA
>NZ_JAUBPI010000119.1:0-16551 GCF_036700645.1 Microcoleus sp. S36b_A4
TTTTAAGTAGGCTTTTAGCTGTTCTTGGTCTGAGGGTGTCATTTTCTTTACCTCATATTTTTTGGCAATTTTACTAGATTTTCCATTTTAACCCTTTTGCGACATATTCGCCAAAGTGAGATGCACCCGATAGCTGTGATTTCATTGGAATGGTTTTCCACTTTAACTTGTCCAAGTACCAACCGATTTTCGCTGGCCCAACCTGTCACTAAATGTAAATTATTTACCCCGGTTTTTCGGTCATAAGAACCTCGGAGATTTTTGCCATCAATCGGGATAACTTGTTGGCCAACTGGCCCCATTAATTGTTTAACCCATTGAGTCAACTTCTGTTCTAAAACTTTCGGGTCTAGCTTTTCAAAAACTCGTCGAAAGGTATCATCGCTCGGGATGCCATTGGGTAAGTCTAAAAATTTTTGCAACCATTGCTGCTTACTGATTCCATAATTTTCCATGTCTTCCCATCCCTCACCTCCAGCTATTGTAGATAATATGGCAATGACGAAAATGTCTTTCAGTAGGTGGCGTTTGGTTCGGTTCACTATGAGGGTCGGGTACGTCATCAAAATAACTTGACAAGCTCCCTTGTAACTCTTGCATGGAAATATAGCCTTTCTCATAAAGATGAGGTATGATGTTACTGACACTCATTCATGAGGGTCAAACAGAGAACACACATGGAATGAACTATAATTATATGGTTCAGTCAAGCCACCCGAAAGCGATAGCACACATAATAGCATTTTTCTGACAGCACGCTCTGGTTGACTCACAACACGTTTACTTGTACTCCTCTTCATACATTGTTAAAAATGAAAACTTATTCGATTGATTTTAGACAAAAAATCCTTGATACTTATCATACTGAACCGATTTCACAAAAAGCAATAGCTAAACGTTTTTCTGTAGCCCTCAGCTTTGTACAAAAATTGCTTAAACAATATCGTGAAACAAAAAACATTACTCCCCGAACTCACCGATGTGGAGTCAAAGGCAAACTGAATGCAGAGCAACTACTCATATTGGGGGAATTGATTGAATCAAACAATGATGCTACTCTTGAAGAACTTCGTTATTTACTTTATGGGAAAATTGGATTTTCCGTTAGTAGAGCGACAATAGCAAGAAGGATAAAAATCTTAGATATTACTGTCAAAAAAAAACTCTCTTCCCCTCGGACAAAGGCACCGACAGAGTTCAACTCCTGCGATGTGAGTTCTGGCAAAAAATAAAAAAAATTAGTTTGAAAGACTTAATATTCATTGACGAATCTGGAGTTAATTTAGCAATGGTTAGGTTATATGCTAGAGCTTTGAAAGGTCAAAGAGCCCGGGGACCAAAACCAACTAAACGTGGCAAAAATGTCTCAATAATTGGAGCAATGTCAGTCAAGGAAATTTTGACATCGGTTAATCTAATAGGCCCAACTGATGCAATTACATTTGAAGCTTTTATCAGAAAACTTGTGCCAAAACTATGGAAAGGTGCTTGTGTAGTTATGGATAATTGTCCCATTCACTTGGGAGAATAAGTGAAAAAAGCGATCGAAAAAAGGGGCAAAATTAATATACTTATCTCCATATTCACCCGATTTCTCACCAATTGAGAATCTCTGGTCAAAGCTTAAAATTATTCTCCGTTCTATCAAGACTACTAATTATCAAGAATTAGCCAAAGCCATAGAGTGGGCGTTCAGTCAAGTTACATCATCAGATATTTTTAACTGGTTTACACACTGCTGTTATTGTACCTCATCTTTCTGAGAAAGGCTATACTAAATCAATCATTAATAAATTCACCTTCACAGATAATCGAGTCTCTGTTCTCCAAATCTTCTTGATTCCAGACCGCGTTTAATGCTGCGGAACTTAAGGAAGTTGACATCGTATTTAAGGTTGTATTGTAGTATTCTACAGCATTATTAAGTTCTACCTGTGGCGCTTCCTTAAAGTACGAATTAATATCAGGCGTGCACCGCTGGGCCTGGTAGTATACATAAGCTTCCGCATTAATGCACATTACGTGGTAAAAATCCTTATTTGCTGCCGTCACATCTCCAAGTTTATACAGTGCTAAACCTCGGTTGAGATAAGCTTTAACATGGTTCGGATCGAGTTCTACTGCTTTGTCAAAGTCTTCAATTGCAAGCTGCATTTGTTTTAATTTATAGCGAACGCAACCTCTGTTATAATAGGCATAAACATTTTGTGGATCGATGGCGAGTGCAATGTTGTAATCGGCCATCGCCTGCGTATTGTCTCCTAATTGGTGGTAACAGAGACCTCGATTTATGTAAGCTTTGATATATTTAGGATTCAACCGCAGCGTTTCATTAAAGTTTTCTGTTGCTGCCTCTTTTTCTCCCAAAAGGTAGTAAGCGCGCCCCCGGTTGTAATAGGTTTTATAATTGTTGGAATTGATAGATAGAGCTCGATTGTAGTCTTCTATTGCTTCTTCGTAATTTCCTAAATTAGCAAGTACAAGTCCCCGGTTGTTGTAGATAGCGTGGCTGTTAGGCTTATTTGCTAAAGCGCAGTTGAGATCTTCAATCGCTTTTTCGTGTTCTCCGAGATGACGCCAAGCATTGCCTCGATTCAAGTAAGCCTCGAACAAATTAGGATTGATATCTAAGGCTTGGCTGAGGTCGGCGATCGCTTTTTGGTACTCTTTCATGTAATAGTAAACCAAGCCGCGATTGTTATAGGCTTTGGCATCGGCGGGATTGAGTTGCAGTATCTGATCGAAGTCCTCAAGCGCCGCTTCATAGTTTCCTTTCTTGGCGCTGTGCAAACCGCGCTTGTAAAATTGTTTGAGGTTCATAGGTCAACTTTCAAGAGTGCTTGATTCTGGGGGTTGATTCCTGTGGAGTCAGTTTTGAGTTCGACAGCCGTCCATCTGTTGAAAGAGCATCCACCTGCGGTTAGATTAACTCTTAAATGATTCCCGGCAATCTACCGTAAACAGGATTTTTGGTTTATTTTAACAGTAGTTAAATCCTGTTGAAAGGCTCTGCACGTCGGCTGGATTTACTTATTAGTCAGTTCGATTGTTTACCCGATCGACTTAATCTCAAAAGTCTAGTTTTACTTGGTGCTCTGTGTCTCTTGATGCAGCGGCGATCGGCTCGATCGGCAAATTAAGTTTGAGACTGCTACTCAGTATAAATTGTTACCAGCCGTCCTACCGAGTAAACTCTATATTTTTTTGACAAACTTAGTCTCAGTATTTGTGGCCGTACGTCTCTACAAACTTTTGTTGCCTAATTACCAATTACCGATTGATTTCCTCTTCCACATAAACTCTCAATTTCTCCAAATCGGGAAGTTCAATCAATTCTTGTTCCTTTTCCTTAACCGACACAGGCATCATCACCGGTTTACGCTGCTCGATCCAGCAACTCGCCAGCGGTAAAGTTTGTTCCAAATCTTCCAAAGGCCTCGGAATTACCATCACCGCGTTCAACTCGCCAATTCGCTCAGCTTCGTACATCCCGGCTTCTACGGCTACTGCTACATCTGCAACTGCACCGCGAATAATTGCCGTGCACAAGCCGGCGCCAATTTTCTCGTAAGCTGCCAAGTGTACGTCTGCAGATTTGAGCATAGCATCGCAAGCACCGACCATTGCCGGAAATCCCCGGGTTTCGAGCAAACCGATCGCCTGATTGCTAAGCCGAGAATAACTGCCTTTTTCCGAAAGTTCAGTCAGCCGAAAGCCGATTGGCAAAACCACTTCCAAATTAGCCAAAGGTCTAGCAATCACCAACTTAGAAACAAACTGCCCGAACTGTTCGGCAGTTTGAGCTCCAGCTTCCACAGCCAAACGCACATCCGAAATTCTGCCCCGGACGATCGCGGTACAGTGACCGGAACCAATTTTTTCGTATCCTACTAAAATCACTCCTGCCGACTTCAGCATCATGTCAGCAGTCCCCACAATTGCCGGAAAACTCTTGGTGGATACCAAACCCAAAGCAGTGTCTTTGAAGTATTCCTGGCGCTGCGATCGCTCTTCGTGACTGTTACGATCTGTTTGTCCGTCCATCTTCTATTACCCTTAGAAACTTCCCAAAATAAAAATTTGTTGATAGTTTATAGTTTCTCAGATGAGAAGACAGACTGCACGAGCTACAAGACACAGATTGCTACGGCAAGGCCTGACAAATTGCTGAGCTACCAATAATATGAGATTACCTATTTATATTTGATCTTTCTGCCTTCAGCATAGCTGCCTTTTGCCGAAATGACGGCTACCCGGAACCGCCCGATAGAGTTTGGCCGTTTTCCTCCGATCGATTAAAAGCTTGTCGGTGCGGAAACAGTGTCCCCAACAGCCGATTGATGTGAGCTTGACCGTAGAGAATAGTCGGTGTTTCCCCTGGTTGGGGCGGATCTGCGGCGGTGGATTCCGGCGGGTCTGGGGCCGTCTCCGGCGCAGTTTGAGGCGGTGTTTCGGGGGGTCGTGGCGGCTCGATCGGCTCGATCGGTCGATCAACTGGTGGCGTAGTGGCTTCGGGGGTTTCTGGTGATGTTGGCGCTGCTGTTGGCGCTGTTGCGGTTGCTTCTGGGGTGACTTGGCGGCTGGTATCTCCCATTAGAGAACCTGCTGGCATAATTTGCATTTTGTCAATACAAGGATTGATTAGGGTGGTCGCGGCGCCAATACAGGCATTTTCCCCGATCGTTCCCGCACCTACCACCAGCACTCCTGCACCAAGAATAACGCCCGCTGCGATTTCCAGAGTACCTTCACGGGCGTGAAGGATAACTCCCATACCGATACAGGCACCGGCGGCGATCAAGATCCGGCTTCCGGGATCTGCTTGCAGGATTGCTCCAGGGGCGATCGCCGCACCCTCATTCACAACTACATCGCCACTCATCAAAATCTGAGAGTTGCTACTTAATTGCAGTGGCGATAAATACATTCAACTTCACCATGAAAGGAGCGATTTTTTTAGATCAAAGGACTTTAAATTATGGGTTTTTTCGACTAATAAATTTAACCATGTCAATCTAAGAAGCGATAATTTACTAATACTGAGAAGATTGATGCTTTAACGTTTTCTAGAAAGTTGCAGAAGATTCTAGATTTTGACCAACCCTTCTCAATCGAGCTTTTTAACTATCTCAAATCCAACTTCTATCCGCTGGGATTTCTCCCGTGGGCACCTGTGCGAGGGCTTAACGGGAGAAATAAGCTAATTACCAGGCAAATTAAGGTCGTTGGATAATTTCTTCGAGTACCCGGCGCTTCGCCTTGGAGTCGATACCCAGCAAACGGACGTACTCGCCACTGTGTTCTTTGAGACAGCTTTCGAGGGCAGAAATCACTTCGGATTCGCGGTTGGATGCGATCGGGGCGCAACTGCTCCAAGAACCGGTGCGGAAGCGGCGCGCGTCGGCGTGTTCCGTGCCAATTTTGTAGCCTTGGGAAAGCAGGTTGCGGACTTGGTCGATCGTCTTGCCGGTCAAACTTCCGCTGCTGGCCGAACCAGTCGAAGCTGCTTTGTATCCCGATGTTGCTGCCGGCTTAGCCGATTGAGCAACCGGGCCGTCTGGACGCTGAATAAGTTCTTCAACCACGCGCCGCTTAGCTTTCGGGTCAATCCCGATCAAGCGCACGTATTCGCCCGGGTACTCGTTCATCACAGCTTCCAAAGCGGCGATCGCCTCAGATTCGTTTCTCACTTGCAGCGAAGCCCCGCTTTGCCAAGAACTGGTGCGGAAGCGGCGCGCGTCGGCGTGTTCCGTGCCAATTTTGTAGCCTTGAGCTAGCAAGCCGCGAACCTGAGCCACTGTTTCGGCACTCAATTTTCCGCTTGACACGGAACCGCTATTGTGGTTAGAAGCTTGTGCAACTTTACCGTTAAATTGGTGAGTTTTCGCGCCGTTAGAACCGTTAGAGCCGTTGTCTCCCGGTCTTTGGACGATTTCTTCTAGTACGCGGCGCTTGGCTTTGGTGTCAATCCCGATCAAGCGGACGTATTCTCCTTGGTGCTCGGCCATGCAAGCTGACAAAGCCGCGATCACTTCTGAGTCACGGGTTGAGGAAATCGGGCCACAAGTACGCCAAGAACCGGTCCGGAAGCGGCGTGCGTCGGCGTGTTCTGCTCCCACGCTATATCCTTGAGCTAGTAAATTACGGATGCTATCGGCAAGAGTTGAACTCAATTGGGTGCCGGCATGGGTAGAATATTTGGTTTGAGTCATATTTGGGTTTTTAGTTTGCTCGTTGCGAATTGGTGCTAGACAGGCGATGTTCTCAGCGCAGCGATAACCCGTTCTCAGAGCGTCATTGATGCCGATGACATGGGTCGCAAATTGAATGTCAGAATCTTGAACGTCAGGCAAGCGATCTGCTTGCTTCTGATTAGTGATGATGGCTCCCGAAGGTACGTACTTACCGGGGGGAATCTCCACATCTTTAATTAGTACGTGCATCATGACAATGCAGCCGTTGCCCACTCTGGCATTGAACACCGTGGAGCGAAAGCCGATAAAGCAGTTGTCGCCCACGTAGGCCGGGCCGTGAATTAAACTCATGTGAGTGAGGGAAGTATTTTTCCCCACCCACACAGAATAAGACTTGTCGTCGTCTCCTGTGACTCGGCCTTGTTCTAGGCCGTGAATCACTACTCCGTCTTGAATGTTGCTTCCTTGTCCGATATAAAAAGGAGTACCTTCATCGGCGCGGATAGATGTCCCGGGGGCAATCATCACATTAGAACCGATCTGCACATCCCCAATAATGTTAGAAAAGGAATGTACGAAGGCGGTGTCGTGAATTTTAGGCTCAGCCAAGTTTTTCGACCAAGGCGTCGGGGGAGCCGCAACGTTGCGGACTGCCATAAATTAAGTTCTCCTAAACTGAAAAATCTTTTTGTTAGTTGTTAGTTGTTAGTTGTTCACTGTTAGCTGTTCACTGTTAGCTGTTAGCTGTTAGCTGTTAGCTGTTCACTGTTCAATGTCAACTGCCAACTATCAACTGCCAACTGCCAACTGCCAACGGTTGCAACTAGCCGTACGGGTCGTCTTTTTTACTGTAAATGAGGCGGTTTTCTACATTGACAGTATCTATAATGCCTACTACTAGAGCATCGATCGGACGGTTTTCGCTTCCGGGCGCGATCCGGGCTGCGCTGCCTCGGGTCACTAAAACCCATTCATCTATACCAGCGCCCACACAGTCAGCGGCTACCTCATAGCCGGGAACTGGCGAACCTTCCTCATCGATGAATTGCAGCAGTAGAAATTTCGATCCTCTCAGTGTCGGCTCTTTTTGGGTACTGACAACTGTGCCGAGAACTTTGGCCATTTGCATTTTAGGTAATAGGTAATAGGTAATTGGTAATTGTCATTTTTTCACTTAGTCACTTGTCGTTTTTAGATTTGCTTTCTTCTGTCTGCTCTGCGTCTTTTAGAGTTCTTCGTCTAGTAACTAATGACTCGCCAGAAACGGGTAAAATTCCCCACTTAAGTGGACGATCTCGAAATTTTAGACTAAGAGTTCAAGCTCCCCAATTCAATGCGAGAGTCAATCTAAAATCTAAAATCTAAAATCTAAAATCTAAAATCGACGGACTCATGACTCATGACTAATAACCAATATCCCATGCCCACCTCAATTAAAAATTAAAAATGCTAAATCAAAAACATCGCGATTTTTAATTTTTAATTACCAAACGCCCCTAACAGCCGTGAAGCGAAGCTATCCCGTAGGGAATCGCCTATCTTATGATCTGTTGAGAGGGCGAATGCCGCTGACGCCTTCACGGAACTGTTCTACAGCTTCGGTGTAGCGAATCGGCAACACGTACTCTAAGTTTTCGTGAGGGCGGGCGATAATGTGGGTGGACATCACTTGTCCGCCGTTAACGCGCTTCACTGACTCTACTCCGGCTGCGACAGAAGCTTGCACTTCCGAGACATCTCCTCTTACAATGACCGTAACCCGAGCGCTACCGATTTTTTCGTAGCCTACCAAGGTGACGCGGGCTGCTTTGACCATCGCGTCAGCGGCTTCTACCACTGCGGGGAAGCCTAGGGTTTCGATCATGCCAACTGCAATTGCCATTGGTTTTACTCCTGATTGAATATTTGGGGAACTAAACAGTTAATTTTTGACGATCGCACAAATTTTCTTTTAAGAAAACTTTTGTGCGCTAAGAACTTAGTAGCCTCGGAACTGTTCTACTGCTTCTGTATATCGAATCGGCAGAACGTATTCTAGGTTTTCGTGGGGGCGAGCGATGATGTGGGTAGAGACGACTTCTCCGCCGTTCACACGCTTGACGGATTCCACTCCTGCTGCGACTGAGGCTTGGACTTCCGACACGTTGCCGCGCACAATTACGGTGACGCGGGCGCTGCCAATTTTTTCATAGCCCACGAGGGTAACGCGGGCAGCTTTGACCATAGCATCGGCAGCTTCCACAACAGCGGGAAAACCTTTTGTCTCAATCATTCCCACGGCAATTGACATTTTTGAATCTCCTTTGACGATGAGCGAAATTACCGTTACAAATCTTTGAGAAATCTAAAAATTTGGACGGGGAGGCCCACATTATTTAGTAATGCAGTGTAAAGCTTCCTATCCTATAAGAATAGGGGAAGGTGTCCACCTTGACAATATAAACTAACATCATAATGTTTAATAACAAAAATTAAAATTTTTTATGTTACTTAAAATAATTTCATATTTATTTAATAATCTTAATATTTAGAGGGATAGATACCGAGAGCGAGGGGGGATTAAAGTAAGTAAGAATACTCATCAAGTAGAGTTCGGTATGCGAAGCCGGAGCTGATCGCTGGCGGGAAACTAGGGGATTTCAAAATGGGGATCGCAGGGAAATCGGCAAAAAAGGCAGTCTTGGCCCATCGGCAGGCATTTTTTTCTTTGACTGCCTCCTCTGCTCAGCCTATAATTTTGTGTTGAGATAATTATCAGTTTTGATGCTTTCATGTATAGTTAATCTGGACTGCAAATTATTTTGCCACAACTATACGATCGGGTTTAGTCAAAGTTTTAGGGCCTCGCGCGATCGCCCGCGACTGTTTTTGTATAAAGGCAGCTCGTAATTTGAAGTTTAAGGGATAAATTAAATGACTCAATTTCTCCTCCAAGCCTGTTGGTGGGTACCTTTATATGGCTTAATAGGCGCAATTTTAACTTTGCCGTGGTCTACCGGCACCATTCGCAGAACAGGGCCAAGACCTGCAGCTTACTTCAATTTGCTGATGACGGTGGTGGCTTTCATACACGGATCAGTTATTTTTACAGCGACTTGGGATCAACCGCCTCAACAGTTGCTCGTGCACTGGGTGCAAGCAGCCGATTTAGATTTGTCTTTTGCAATAGAAATCTCCACCGTCAGCGTCGGAGCAATGGAGTTAGTTAGTGTTCTGAGTTTGCTAGCACAAATTTACGCTCTAGGCTACATGGAAAAAGACTGGGCCCTAGCTCGATTTTTTGGGCTGATGGGTTTTTTTGAAGCGGCAATTAGCGGCATTGCCATTAGCGACTCGCTGCTTCTAACTTACGCTTTGTTGGAAGTGCTGACGCTTTCAACTTACTTGCTAGTCGGGTTTTGGTACGCTCAACCGCTGGTAGTAACAGCCGCTAGAGATGCGTTTTTAACCAAGCGTGTAGGAGACGTTCCCCTGCTGATGGGAGTAGTGACGCTTTCCACTTTAGCGGGAAGTTTGAATTTTTCCGATTTAGAAAGATGGGCGGAAACTGCAACCTTGTCTCCCATAGTGGCGACTCTTTTAGGTTTGGCTTTAATCGCCGCACCTACAGCCAAGTGCGCTCAATTTCCCTTCCATTTGTGGCTCGACGAGGCGATGGAAGGGCCCAACCCGGCTTCGATTATGCGGAATACGGTAGTTGTGGGCGCTGGGGCTTATGTTTTGATTAAACTTCAGCCTGTTTTAGCGCTGTCGCCCGTGACGGGTGGGGTGCTGGTGGTTTTGGGTGCGGTGACGGCTGTTGGGGCTTCCTTGGTGGCGATCGCCCAAATCGACATCAAAAGAGCACTATCGCATTCTACCAGCGCTTCTATGGGTTTGGTGTTTATCGCTGTGGGGCTAAATCAAGTTGACATTGCTTTGCTGTTGCTGTTCGCCCACTCGATCGCGAAGGGCCTATTATTCATGAGCGTAGGGTCAATTATTACCACAACTAACACTCAAGATTTAACAGAAATGGGTGGGTTGTGGTCGAAGATGCCTGCCACGACTACGGCTTATTTAGTAGGCGCTGCGGGGATGGTAGCGTTGTTGCCTTTGGGCAACTTTTGGGCGATGCGACGCTGGCTCAACGGTTTTTGGACTGTGCCTTTGTGGCTGGTAATAGTGCTGCTTGTAGTTAACGGTTTGACAGCGCTAAATTTAACTCGCATATTCGGTTTAGTGTTTGCTGGAAAACCGCAGCCGAAAACTCGCAGAGCTCC
Organism: Microcoleus sp. S36b_A4; assembly: GCF_036700645.1. Classification (NCBI taxonomy): domain Bacteria; kingdom Bacillati; phylum Cyanobacteriota; class Cyanophyceae; order Oscillatoriales; family Microcoleaceae; genus Microcoleus; species Microcoleus sp. S36b_A4. The sequence continues at coordinate 10,457 of NZ_JAUBPI010000119.1, forward strand.
CGAAGTTGGTTGGCAGATGGCTTTGCCGATGGTAATTTTGACGGTGATGGGGCTGTTGGTGCCTTGGATGTTGCAGCGGTGGCAACTGTTAATTAGTTGGACTGGGCCTTGGGCGGAAACGGGAGATTTTGATGCTTTAAATTTGCTTTTGAAGACGCTGGATACGCCGCTGTTGTTGTTATCTGGGTTGATTGGCGTTGCGGTTGGGGTGGCGATTTATTGGTACGGGGTATTACCTCGACCGGTACGGCTGCCGGTGCCGGCGGTGCAGGATTTGTTCGCTTACGATTTTTATATCGATCGAGTTTACCGCTTGACTGTCGTTTGGGCTGTGGCTTTTATTTCTAAAATCAGCGCTTGGACTGATAGGTATGTGGTGGATGGGGCGGTGAATTTGTTCGGTTTTGCCACAATTTTCAGCGGTGAAGGGTTGAAGTACAGCGGCACCGGTCAGTCGCAGTTTTATGTGTTGACTATTGTGGGGGGGGTTGCGGTGTTGCTGGGGTTGATTATTTGGCAGTTTTAAACAGCAGAGGTTGGCAGATGAATTTTTCGGGTTTGTCTGCTTTTTGTCTGATGTTATTTAATTTTAAACCGCAGATGAACGCAGATGATTTTATTCTGGGTTTGTCTGCTTTTTTATCTACTTTTATTCAAACTCGATCGGCCACAATTCGGTCACTGGAACTTCCCAACCGGGCAAAAGTTCGGGAATTGAAATCATGTCTCCGTCTCTCAATACCACTGGCTGGGCTGTCGGACTGTAAATTGTTACTGTGCGCTTGTCTGGGTCGATTAATATTCCTACTTTTGCTCCGAGTTCGATAAAAGATAAAATTTTTTCTTGCAGGGGTTTGAGGCGATCGGACTGAGATTTTATTTCTACAACTAAGTCGGGAACGAGTGCGGCAAAATACCTTTTACTTTGCTTGAGGCGATCGGCTACCACAAACGAAACATCGGGAGCTCTCAGATCGGAATTGGGGAGGATAAACCCGCCGCTAGATTCAAATACCCGTCCGAGTTTGCGGGGTTTGACCCAGTTTAGTAAAACTCTGCCAAACTCTGCCCCTATTTCGCTCGATACAATGTCTGATGGGCCCATAACGATAATCTTCCCGTCTACCAGTTCTAATTGGTAGTCTAGATGTGCTTCCGAGAGTATACTTTGCAGTTGTTCCAAGTCGGCAACGGTGAGGCGGGTGGAAGGAGAACCAGATTTAATTTGCAAATCTTCTCGATCTGTAAGAGTTGAGGTCATAGGAGGATTCCAGAGACATTTGAATCTATGTTAACAAGAAAATCAGCCGATCTCTTTTTTATTCAGTTGCTTTGCGTTAATGTTAAATATATAGCAATCCTTGCAGGAGTCTTAATTTTTTTACCCCACCCCAACCCTCCCCGATGCCTTGGGGAGGGAGTAAGAAATTCACAAATGATTTAGGATTGCTATAGCTCTAAATACTGTGTAACAAAGGAAAGTTTTAATTGATGCTCAGTGCTTTAATCTGGATACCAATGTTGGCCGCTGCCCTGATTGGGCTCTGGCCTGGTTCAGTGAGTTCTAAAATAGTTCGGAATGTCGCGATCGCCATTGCGGGTATAACTTTTATTCTTTCGGTGATTTTGGCAGTTCAGTTTGATGCCAGTACCAGTCAGTTGCAGTTTGCGGAATTCATTCCTTGGATAGATGTTTTGGGATTGAATTACAATCTCGGTGTTGATGGTTTGGCTCTGCCTTTGGTAATTTTAAATACTCTGCTGACAGGGGTAGCTATTTACGCTACGGATGAGTCGATCCGCAGACCTCGACTTTATTATTCTTTGATTCTGTTAATTACTGGCGGCGTAACAGGGGCTTTTTTATCTCAAAATTTGCTGCTATTTTTCCTGTTTTTTGAGGTAGAATTGATTCCGCTTTACCTGTTAATTGCGATTTGGGGAGGCGAGCGCCGGGGTTATGCTGCTACTAAGTTTTTAATCTATACTGCATTTTCGGGAATTGTGCTGCTGGCTGCTTTCTTGGGCACTGGTTGGCTTAGCGGTGCTTCGAGTTTCGATCTGGTTGGTGCAGCGGGCGCATCGCATTTGCAAGGAGGATTGCCCTTGCCTTTGGTAAGGCAAATTGTTTTGCTGGCAGGGGTGTTGCTGGCTTTTGGCATTAAGATGCCTTTGGTGCCTTTTCATACTTGGCTGCCGGATGCTCACGTAGAAGCTTCGACCCCGGTTTCGGTGTTGCTGGCGGGGGTGCTTTTGAAGCTGGGAACTTATGGGATGCTGCGCTTTGGTTTAGGTTTGTTTCCAGATGCGTGGGCGGTGGCGGCGCCGACTTTGGCGAGTTGGGCGGTGGTGAGTGTGCTTTACGGGGCGAGTTGCGCGATCGCCCAAAAAGATATGAAAAAAATTGTAGCGTATAGTTCGATCGCTCACATGGGCTACATTTTGTTAGCTAGCGCCGCAGCTACTCCGATTAGTCTGCTGGGAACTGTTTTACAAATGGTTAGCCACGGCTTAATTTCGGCGCTACTATTCTTAACCGTCGGCATTGTGTACAAAAAATCTGGCACTCGCAACATCGATGTTCTCAAAGGTTTGTTCAATCCCGATCGCGGTTTGCCGATGATTGGCAGTTTAATGATCCTCGGCGTGATGGCAAGTGCGGGGATTCCGGGTTTGGCTGGATTTATTGCTGAATTTTTGATATTTCGGGGCAGTTTGCCAGTGTTTCCGGTGCAAACTTTTCTCTGCATGATCGGCACTGGTTTAACTTCAGTTTACTTTTTAATTATGGTCAACCGCGCCTTTTTCGGCCGCCTTTCGGATGTGGTGGTAAATTTGCCACAAGTCCGCTGGCGCGATCGCATCCCTTCGCTGGTTTTAGCAATAATTATTGCAATCATGGGAGTGCAGCCGGGAGTTTTAGTTGCTTTGAGCGAAAAAACTGCGATCGGAATGGTAGCTAATGTGCCACCGCAAGTTAAAGTGATTGCTCAAAACTTGAAATAAAATATGACCTAGGTTCGTAGTGAGGAATGCAAGTCCTCTGTTAACAGCTTTTAGTCCATAGGTTCGTAGTGAGGAGTGCAAGTCCTCTGTCAACAGCTTTTAGCCCATCATTAAAGGACTTGCATTCCTTACTACAAACCTATTTCTTCGTTCTTCCTTCTATTCAGGCTTAATTAAAATGACAAGTACCGTATTAAAACCATCTTCCCATCCCCTCTCCGCATACATTGATATCTTGGAATCAGGCAAAGCTTTACTGCCTGAATCTACGGAAAATGTGGTTGAAGTTGTCGGCGTTCTGAAAAGTTATGCTATTGTTTTAGATGCCTATTCTCGCAATCTCAATTATATTGCCGAAGAACAGTTTTTAGTGCTTTTTCCGTTTTTTAAATATTTTAACGGAGAGGTGACGCTGCCCAAATTAAGGCGCTATTTGTGGCACGATCGCATAAATTTTGAGTATGCTGAGTATTGCATGAGAACAATGCTTTGGCACGGCGGCGGGGGTTTGGACAGTTATTTGGATTCCCCGGAATTTAGCAGTTTGGCCGAAAAGGCGATCGCTGCTAAACTGAAAGGCAATTTTTTCATGCAGGGACTCAACAAAGCATTTCCTGATTTTTTGCCGGAACAAGTGCGGATGCTGGCTTACTACACCGGTCTCGGTCAGTTTTGGCGGGTAATGAGCGATTTGTTTATGGACTTATCTGATTCCTACGATCGAGGGGAAACTAAGTCTATTTCTGATGTAGTTGATTTTGTCAAAGCCGGTTTAGTCGCCGGGGCCAGCCTACCGATTACCTACAGCGTCAAGATTCACGGTCAAGTCTACGATATCATTCCGGCATCGGCTAACTTGACATTTTTACCAGATGTAGCCGTGCCTTATGTAGAGGCTGTTTTCTTTCGGGGTACAGCTTTTTTTGGCACAGTTTCCTACAACGCTCAAGCTCATCAAATCCCGGAAAAACAAAAAGATTTTGCCTACGGGGCTTTGTTTGCTGATCCTTTACCTATTGGAGGTGCAGGGATTCCGCCAACTCAATTGATGCAAGATATGCGTCATTATTTGCCGGAGTATTTGCACGAAGTTTATCGCACTAGCTGTCGTGGTGAAGACGATGTGCGGGTGCAAATTTGCCAAAGTTTTCAGAAGTCGATGTTTTGCGTGACGACGGCGACTATTTTGGGTTTAGCACCTCATCCCATGAATACCTCCGACCCAGAGGAAAAAAAGGCTAATCGAGCTTATTTGGAAGGTTGGATGGATCGATTTGGGAATTCTCGCTTGGATTGGGCAAATCAGCCAACTAACCGGGCTTGTCAGTTGTTCCCCGAACGGTAGAAGGGCGACTGGTTTTTAGGGCGCAATGTCTCTCGGAGTTGCAAGAATATTACCTGAAGAAAGCAATTGCTTACTTTTGGATACCGAAAGCTCATCCGGGCGATCGCAATCATCTCACGTCCCGTAAAATAGCCGTTATCAGGCAAGTAGTGAAAACTTCAGCCCACAGACTTTTATGAGGACTGAAGTCCTCACTACCAAACAATTGTATAGTCATTTTAGCCCACCTAATATGACAATCAACCATCCAGGATACAAGCCACCGGATTCATTCCAACGCGCAGACTCAGGACCCAGAAATAAAAAACCTGTATCCGAGGAAACTTGCCCCCGAATTTATCCGTGGAGTCAATCTAAAATCTAAAATCTAAAATCTAAAATCGATTGACCTGATAAACTGTTTGTTTTCGACTCATTCTGATTGCTTTCATAAGAGATATATCCGCTAACGCTTAGACTGGTAAAGACCGGATAAAGCACTTCTTATTTCCGAACTATTTAGATTCGGACGAGAAGACTCAGGCCGTGAGAGTCCGTGCCACAAGTTCCCAGCAAACCATAAGTTTCTGCTAATTCTTTGACTAAAGCGGTTTGTTTGGGACTCGGTTTCCAAGGATTGGGATTACCGTAAGCATAGTAGGTTTCTACACCGTCAATGCCGAAACGGGCTGCTTCTGGGATTAGTTGATCGGCAGTCGATCGATACCTGCAAGGATGTGCGAGAACTGCTAAACCTCCTGCTTCATGAATAGCTTCAATTACCCTGGCTGCTGAATAAAAATAAGTGCCTTCAGTGCTTTTACCTCGCAAGTAAGGTTTGAGACTGGGATGTTGCGGATCGAAGGCATAACCGAGAATGTGCACCTCATTGTTAAGCAATTCGGCATTAATTTCAGCGCCTGTCCAGAGACTAGGTGCTTCGCTATTTTTGTCGGGATGGTTTAATTTCCAATTATCCAGCCAAATTTGAGCTTTAACGTAGCCTTGGGTGCTGTGGTGGTCGGTGATAGCTAAGCCTTTGAGACCTCCGGCTATGGCTTGTTCCATCAATTTCTCTGGCTGCAATCGCCCGTCGGAGTAGACTGTGTGCATATGAAAATTATAGGAACCCGGACAGCTATCGGCCTCAATTGTCTGAAAGACTTGTTTGAGTGCTGAGATATTCTGGGCTTCTGGTTTGAGACTAGAACTTGTTGGGGCAGCGAGATTGACAGCCATAAGCGTTATTATAAAAAAAACTAACCTTGTTTAATATATCTAATAAATTGATATGTTGCACCTGTGGCAATAGTCTGCTGTGGGATTGAAATATCTGGCGGATTGTTGCGTTCGGCACAAGATATCAATTCACTCGCACATCTTCCACAATTCTTTATCCAGAATTTTATTGTCGGGTGGGGGTCGGTTTATGAGATTATTGATTTCAGGCAATTTATAGTTGCTAAAACTCGCCTCTACAGGTTTGGGGAGAATGCCGCCAGATATCAATTTACTCGCACCTATTGCATCATTCTCAGCAACAGGCTTTCCGGCCTGTTCCACAAAGAGTAAATTTTATTGTGGAGTGGGCAGGATGCCCACGCTTAAAAGGTTTGTGGAAGTGCGATTCGTTGATTAGTGAATCTCGGTAATCAATCCGTAAATAACTAATCCAGTGAAACTTGACTCCTAGGTTGAGCACTGAACTCTCAGATTGATGAAGGTGCAAGTCCTTCCCGCAAGATTCATGCGTGACTCCTTATCT